>JACCXA010000249.1 GCA_013697365.1 Chthoniobacterales bacterium | reverse complement strand
CCCACTTGTCGGATTCCGGGATGCCGGCGCGGGTGGCTGCGGGGAGAGGGTCCATTTGGATGATCGTGAGATATTTGCTTTACGCGGGAGAATCGGTGACTGCAATTCCCCTGGGGGAGGCGGCTTCACAGCCGCTGGCTGCGTTTAGAATTCGGGCGGCTTGGAAGCTGGCGCTCCCAGTGCGTCACTTCGTCCGGATGAAGGTGCAGCTCGATTCAAAACTTCGAGCCTGCCGACAAGTCGAGCAGCGAACCAGAGCGGCACAAAGCCGAAAACACCGAAAGCTGAATCGATCGCGCGCCACCAGCGCGGAATCCCGCGGATTTCGCCGCAGATGAGCGCAGTCGGAATGACAAGCAGGCAAGCGATTTGGCCGGCGCGGATGACAGCGAGATTTCGCATCGGATCGAGAAACGGTCCGATGAAGAAGAGCGCGATAACAATATGTCCGAAGGCGAGCCAGTCGGTTCCATACGCCAGAAACGGGTAGGCGCGATGAGTAGCGTGCAAGCCTTCATGGACCGTCCCGAGCCAGGCCTTGATCGGCGTGGGACACGAACTCTGGCCCAGCCAACCGTGCAGAATTTCCACTTCGTAGAGGAGCGGAAAGGCCGTGACGCCGCTGATCAGCAATCCGCCGATCACGATGCCGATGAGAATGCGAATGCGTCTCAGGAGCTGCGAGCTGGCGTGTTCATTTTGCAATCTCAATCGCTTTGCTTTCTGTCACGGCCGGGTGTTGCGCGATCAGGCGCATGGCCTGTGCGAGCAGCGCTTTTCCGGGAGGAATGCGGTGCCAGGGTGAAGCGCCAGATGGATGCGGAAGGGGAACCATGTCAAGCGTGCGCCGGTTGCGCCGCAGTGGGAAGACACGCCCGATCACGTCCTCGAGCTTTGCTACAACCATGAATTGCCCGATGGCCAGCTTTCCGACAGGAATGAGAAGCCGCGGCCGGAGAAGATCGAGTTCGTCGTTCATCCAGGAGGAGCAATTGCGAATCTCGTCGGGAGCGGGAACGCGATCGCCGCCGGCGGCAGTCTTCCCCGGAAAGCATCGGCAGACCGCCGCGAAATAAATTTGAGCACGTACCTCCGCTTCGCTCAGACCACAGAATTCCGAAAACCATCCGAAGAGCGTGCGGCCCGCCGTCCAGGCAAATGGGCGCGCCAGGACGGGCTCCTTCACTCCTGGTGCCTGCCCGACGAGCATGACTTTGCTCAGGACCGCCCCGCCGGACACCGGCGGCGGCAACATGCGCGGGCAGCGGCGGCACTGACGCAGCGCGGCGACATGTTCATTAAGCTGAAGCTGTGAGAGGGAGAGGCGAGACATCAACCGAGTGGAGTAGGAGCGTTAAGATCAGTTGCGCGCCCATGCGCATGTTGAGAAATTCACCGCCGCGCCATGGCTGTGCAATTCCGGGATTATTACGAAACGCTGGGAATTTCGAAAACCGCAACGGACGACGAAATCAAGTCGGCTTTCCGGAAGCTTGCGCGCAAATTCCATCCTGACGTCGCAAAAGACAAAGCGAGCGCGGAAGAGAAATTCAAGCAGATCAACGAAGCGTACGAAGTCCTGAGCGATAAGGAGAAACGGCGTAAGTACGATCAATTGGGCGCAGACTGGAATCAGCCCGGCGGCGGCTTCCAACCGCCTCCCGGCTGGGGGCAACAGCGGGCCGGCGGCAACGGGGGAGTGGAATTCGAATTCAACGGGACCGGCTTTAGCGATTTCTTTGAGGCGTTCTTTGGCGGTGGACGCGGACAGTCGGCCTTCGCGGGCGGACCGGCGGGAGAATTCGGCCGCCGGGGACCTGGAGCGCAGCGCGGGAGCGACGTCGAGGCGGACATCATGGTCACGCTCGAGGAGGCGCTTCATGGATCGAAGCGCACCGTCTCCCTGCGGCGGAGTTCGAACGGAAAAGTGGAAAATTATCAGGTCAAAATTCCGCGCGGCGTGCATGAAGGACAGCGCATTCGCCTGGCAGGACAAGGGGAAGCGGGCGCGCGCGGGGGAACCAGTGGGGATCTCTTCCTGCGGGTGCGGCTGGCACGACATCCGGATTTTTCCGTGGAGGGAAGCGATTTGATTCACGAGGCAGACATCGCGCCCTGGCAAGCGGTCCTGGGAGCGGATCTGGAGGTGCCGACGCTCGAGGAAACAAGGCGGCTCAAGATTCCGCCGGGCACCCAGGGGAATCAACGTTTTCGTCTTCGGGAACGCGGGCTGCCGAATGCCTCCGGGACACGCGGTGACCTCTATGTAGTCGCCACGATCCGCATCCCAAAGAAACTGACCGAGCGGGAGCGCGAATTGTGGGCGCAGGTGGCGGAGCTTCACGGCCAATCATGAAGATTTCCCTCGGCACGGATCACGCCGGCTTTCGCCTCAAAGAAAAGGTAAAGGCGCTCCTCGAATCGCTCGGGCATGAGGTGGCGGACTTCGGCACCTTCAGTCCGGAGGCGGTCGACTATCCGATCTTCGTGCGGCCGGCCGCGGAGGCAGTCGCGCGCGGCGAATGCGAGCGCGGCATTGTCTTTGGTGGCTCGGGCAACGGCGAGGCCATGACGGCCAACAAAGTTCGCGGCATTCGCTGCGCAGTCTGCTGGAACGAAGAGAGCGCGCGGCTCTCGCGCCAGCACAATGACGCGAACGTCCTCTCGTTAGGCGAACGGCTTGTGCCCGAGGAACTGGCGTTCGCCATGGTCCGACTCTGGCTGAAGACGCCATTCGAAGGCGGCCGGCATGCGCGTCGGATCGCGCAGCTGGATGTTCCCTGAAATCACTGGCGCCACACGTCGGCGAAAACCGCGGCCAGGAAGACGGCGCTGACAAACGCGTTGCTTTGAAAGAAGGCACGGTTGATCCCAGCAAGATCGAGACGCCTGGCGGCTCGGTGTTCGTAGAAGAGAGCCGCCGCAATGAGAGGCATAGCGCCGTAATAAAGAGCGCCGAGCTGCGCGACTGCGCCAAACGCAACCAAGGCAACGAACATCCCGGCGTGAAGCCATTGGGCGAGCCGCAAGCTGCGCTCAATTCCAAACCGAACGACCAACGAGCGTAAACCTTCGTTGCGGTCGAATTCGAAATCCTGTGTCGCGTAAATCAGATCAAAGCCGGCGACCCAGCAGATGACGCCTAGACCAAGTACTAGCGGGGGCAGATCGAGCCGCCCGGTTTGCGCAATCCAAGCCCCCGCTGGAGCGACGGCCAGCGCCAAACCGAGAAAGAAATGAGTCCCCTCAGTAAAACGCTTCGTCAGCGAGTAGAAGAAAACGATCGCCAACGCTAGCGGCGCGAGCAGGCCGGTGGTGCGATTGAGGAAAGCGGCCGCGACGAAAAAGCCGGCAGAACATAAGACGAGCAACGCGATCGCCGTGCTGCGGCTAGCCAGGAGATGTCGCATGGCGGTGCGCGGATTGCGCTGATCGAGGGACCAGTCTGCGAGTCGATTGAAGAGCATCGCGGCGGTCCGGGCCAGGACCATGCAGGCGAGCACAAGCACCAAAGTGCGCATGGAGGGTCGCCCGTGCGACGCGACGAGAAGCGCCCCGAGTGCAAAAGGCAGCGCAAAGATCGTGTGCGAAAAGCGGATGAGCCGAAGGAAACGGAAAAAAGCGTTTCCACGGAGATCCCAAGAGAGAACGGGACTATTTATGGCGCTCCATCCAGTATGGCCCGGAGTCGAGCCCGCGCGTCGCTCATGAGCGGGCTGCCATGAGCAAAGAGCAAGCGCTCGAAGGACAGTGTGAGCAAATTGCGCAGCGACTTCTTCATCTGCTTTTGGTTCGAACAGTACTTTCCGGGAAGAAAAGTGAAGCCAGCAGCGCCCATGTTGATCAACGCATCACCGACGACCAGTGTCCCGCCCTCTCTCCCATCGTAAATGGCACACTCGCCCGGTGCCGCTCCTTCCAGGGCGATGGTTCGCAGGTCGCCTTTGAGGGGTTCGTTCTCAGGGAAGTGAAGCGCTCCTAAAATCCCGGTCTCGGCTCTCGCGTAGAGGGGGACGTCAAATTGTCGGGCGTAACGGGAGGCCTCGCGC
>JACCXA010000246.1 GCA_013697365.1 Chthoniobacterales bacterium | reverse complement strand
GCAGCAGGTGCAGAATGCACTCCGGCCAGCGCACCGCCGCCAGAAAGAGAAAGGCGAGCATGGCCATATCCCGCTTCGTGAGTTGCACCAGCCACCAGGCGAAGCGCTCACCGAAAAACAGAATGCCCGAGCGCTCGAGAAATTCGTGGTGCCGCTGATAGAGTGCGCCGTTCCATCTTGTCGCGCCTGTTGCGGTGTCCTCTGTGCGCGTGCGGCGGGCGAAGACGATGCCTTCGCTCAGGACAATGAGAATGGCCGCTGCGACGCCTTCCGTGAGATAGAACCAGGCCGCAGTGCTATGGACTTCCGCGTGTCGCGCGAGACCGAGGCCGAGGGTGAGGGCAAGGAGGACGTTCCCCAGGAGATCAAGAAAGCTGTCGAGACGGCGGCCCGATTCAGTCTGGAGAAATTTGGCGCGCGCGATCTCGCCATCGCAACCGTCGAGAATGCTGTAGAGCTGGAAAATTGCGCAGCCGGCTACGAATCCCAGCGCCGTTCCCTGGAGGAAAGCGAAGCAGGCACAAAGCGGGAGGACGAAGATCGCGACGCTCCACATGCTGGGGGAAACCGGAGTCTTGAGCAGGCAACGCGTGACCAGACGGGAGAGGGGGCGGTTGACGTAGCGGGAGGCCAGGCCGTCCTGAGATTTCCCGCTATTTTTCAGAAAGCGGCTTTCGGCTCCTGAAATGTCTTTGCGGCCTCCAAGTTGTTCCCAACCGACAACGTCCGCGGGGTTGGCTGATTCTGCGAGGGCGCGTTTCGATTCGCAAAATAGACTTTCCCAATCAGGCACGCTGGCCCTCGTTTCCGGCAGTTCGGCGAGCAAGTCCGGCAGACTGCCGCGGTGGAGCAGCAGATGCGTATCGAGAAGGAGATAGGGGGCATCGTCGGCGAGGAATTCCTCCACGCGTTCGGTATCATCGCACCCTTCCAATTTCGGCGTCTGGGGGTTCCAAAAGACGCAGATGTTCGGCGCCACATGAGGCTGATGGGTTCGCGCGAAATCCTGCAACGTCAGCAGAAGTCGATCGAGCTGGCGCAACCCGGCGACTTTCCAGGCGGCCGATTCGTCGGCGAGAATGAGAACACGCCGGAGCGGCGTTGCGCCCGGTGTTTCGAGAAGACCGCTCCTAGTCATCGAGTCGCCGCTGATAGATCCGGTAGGTCTTGTATTTGGCGGCACCGATGGCCGCAAGGAACCGATTCATCAAATGATTGTCTTCCAAAACGAGGCTGCATTCTCCGGAAGTAAAACCTCGCCGCACCATAACGCTCTCAATCGCGCGTAACACAAGCATTTCCGCAATCCCGTGGCGGCGATGATCGGGCGCGACGCCTAGTGCGACGAGCCGCACCGTTTTGATTCGCCGGCGGTGATAGAGGAATTTGGCCAGGCCGATCGGCAAACCGAATCGCGTCAGACGGCCGTCCTTGAGGTGACGAATCGCGACGTTGATGTCGGGCACGCAAAGGATAAAGCCAGCAGGCTTCCCCTCGATTTCCGCGATCAGGGTAAAGTCTGGCTCCACGATTGGTTTGAGTTCCTTCGCCATGAAGTCAAACTCGCTGGGCGTGAAGGGAACAAACCCCCAATTGTTCCGCCAGGCCGCGTTATAAACTTCGCGAATACGGGCGGCTTCCTCGCCGATCTTGCTTAGATCGGCCGACCTGATGATCGCCTTCTGGCGCTTCGTGATCCGCTCGGCGAAACGATGGAGCAATGCGCGAGCGTCGCGCCAGTCTGCCAGCCACCAGGCGAAAAAATCTTTCGCCCTGGCAAAGCCGCACGACTCGATCAGCGCAGCGTAAAACGGGGGATTGTGCGAAGTCAGAATCGTCGGCGGATGCGCGAAGCCATCGATCAACAAGCCGCACATGTAGTTGGTGGAGTAATCGATCGGACCCATGACTTCCTCACGGCCCCGTGCGCGCAACCAGCCGGAAGCCGCGCGAAAGAGCGCGGCCGCCACGTCGGGATCGTCGATCGATTCAAAGAGGCCGAAGCAGCCAACGTTAGTCTGATGGAGCGCATTGTAGTTCGGATCGTCGCTCGCCATGATTCGGCCGACGATCTCGCCGCTGCGACGCGCGAGGAAGAGGGCGGCATCACCATGTTCGAAGAAGGGATGCTTTTTGCGATCGAGGAAAGCTTTGCGCTCGATGATGAGTGGCGGAACCCAGGCAGGATCATTCGCGTAGATTCGCCAGGGAAATGTAATGAACGCGCTGCGATCAGCAGGGGAGATCGCTTCGGTAACTCCGATCTTCGGCATGAAGTTCTTATTGTAGGGAAGCTAACAGCTTCCCCTACAATCAACCCTCGCGAGCAGCTCCCGAAATGCGCCGCCGTGCCGGTAAAGGACGTAAAGCAGGAGCAGATTGAGCACCGTGATCTCGATCCCGAAATACCAGACCGGATGGCCGAGGAACAGGACCGCGAACAAGAGCAGCATGCGTGGGTTCGTCGCGAGTCCATTGCAATACTTCACGAGCGGGAGGCAACGGGACCGATAATCCCCGGCGAAATTGCTGGGCGCCCCCGGCGCCATCGCGCGCCGCAGCTGGAGGAGAGCCGGCGCCAGCAACTCTTGCTGCCGCGTGTAGTTCAGGTAATTGCGCAAGCCGAGCTTTTTCCAAAATTCGCGCCAGCTCGTTTTGTCGTAGGCAGCCCGGACCGCCTCGGAAGAATTCGCATCCGCGGTCTTCTTACCCGCAACGAACTGCAGGTAAGCATTCCGATAATGATCGATCGTCATGCTCTGGACCGCGTGGCTGGCTGCCGCCGCCAGCGCGAGCAACCAGACGGCCGTGGACCCGCCTTCCGCTACGTAACGAAGCGAGAGATGAATGTAGATGCTGAGGAAGACGACGTAATCGGCGAAGCCGTCCATGATCGCGCCGCTCAGGCTGCCACGATTCGTGAGACGCGCGAGCTGGCCGTCGGCATTGTCGAGCGCATTGGTCAGGATGTGCAACGCCATGCCGAGGATGTTCAGCTTTAGATCGCGATAAAAATAGAGGTGGCCGGCGAGAACTCCGGTCAACGCGCCGAGCAGGGAAACCATGCTGGGCGTGAAGCGCAGCCGGGCGAAGAGGCGCGCCAGCCCGAAACCGATCGGGCGGTAGAAATAGATGTCCAGCGCGCTCTCCACGTCGCGCGCTTTGTAGGTATCCTCGACACGAGGGGCGAGGTCTGGAACGTCGAGCCCCGCGGTCATCCCGAGTCAGGGTCCCGCGCGGTCAGGCTTTTTGCAGAAGAAGGTCGGGGACAAACGTCTCCTCGAGAATGTTCAACGCTTCATCAAGATCGGCGCGGGTATGGTTCGCCGTCACGCAGGCGCGGAAGCAGATGCGATCCTGTGGGACCGCCGGATAATCGACGGGTGCAACCCAAAGTCCGCGGCGGCGGAGCTCGTGGCCCAGCCGATACATGCGGCTGCGGTCGCCCACAATCAACGGCATGATGTAGGTGGTGGAAGCACCTGTATCAATGCCGAGCGCGTTGACCTGGGTGCGGAAATACTGCGCGTTCTCCCAAAGGCGTTCGCGCAGTTCCGGTTCGCCCGTGGCAATCTCAAGGCCCTTCAGAATCGCCGCCACGACCGCTGGCGGCAGGGCGCAGGAATAGACATACGAGTGCGCGTAAAGGCGCAGGTAATCCATCGTCTCCTGCGGCCCGGCGATGAAACCACCGACTGCGCCGAAGGCTTTCGAAAAAGTGCCGTAGATAAGCGGGATGCGCCCCTCCGCGCCGAAATGCTCGGTGGCTCCACGGCCATTTGTGCCGCACGCGAGCATCGAGTGAGCCTCGTCGATCATAACGGTCGCGCCGTGTTCTTCGGCGACGCCGAGCAGCTGATCGAGGCTGGCAAAGTCGCCATCCATCGAATAAATGCCCTCGACAATGACAAGCTGGCGTTTGCCTTTGCGCCGGGTCAGCGCGGCATCGAGCGAGGCGGGGTCATTATGCTCGAAGCGATTAATCCGGCAGCGAGAAAGGACCGCACCATCGCGCAGGCTGAGATGCGAGCGATCGTCCATGACCGCGACATCGGTCTTGCGGAGCAATCCCGAGATCGTGCCGAGTGCGCCGCCGAACCCGCTATTGAAAAGGATGGCATCTTCGCGGCCAAGAAAGCTGGCGATGGCCCGCTCCAGCTTCCGATGCAGATCGGTCATGCCGGAAAGGGTGGGCGAGCCGCAAGCCCCGACCCCATACTTTGCGAGCGCCGCGATCGCGGCCCGCACCACCTCGGGATGGTTCGCCAGCCCGAGGTAATTATAGGAGCAAAGATTAACGACCGTCTGGCGCTTCCCGTTGTACTCGATCTCCGTCCGTGCATCGGCGCTCCCGAGCATGTTCGGTTCGTAAAGCTCTGCTTCCCACGCCCCAGCTTGTCGCCATTCCGTAAAGCCAGCCGGCGGCACGATCAGATCGGTGCTCTG
>JACCXA010000237.1 GCA_013697365.1 Chthoniobacterales bacterium | reverse complement strand
GCAGCATCCAGTGGAGATCGAGTATCGCGATAAACCAGTGCGGGCCGATGACTACGCGATCTGGGATCTGGCCGCGAATGAGCTGGAACGTCTCGCTTCTCGGACGGAAGGCGATGCGCTCATCTTTATGCCGGGGAAATACGAGATCATGCGCACGGTCGCGGCCGTGCGCGCGTCACGGGTGAGCGATCGTTTTGTGCCCCTGCCGCTCCATGGTGAGTCGCCGCCGGCGGAACAGGATGCCGCCCTCGCGCGCTACGAGAAGCGGAAGGCGATCATCGCCACAAATGTCGCGGAGACTTCGCTCACGATCGATGGGGTGCGCCTGGTGATCGATAGCGGGCTGGCTCGGATCGCGCGTTTCGATCCGCGGCGCGGCATCAATACGTTGCTCGTGGAGAAAATCAGTCGCGCCTCGGCCGAGCAGCGTGCCGGCCGCGCCGGACGCACGGCGCCGGGCCATTGCCTGCGCCTCTGGACTGAGCGCGAACACTCAGAGCGCGCGGTGCAGGAGTTGCCAGAGGTGAAGCGTCTCGATTTGGCGGAAGTTGTGTTGACCTTGAAGGCAAGCGGCGTTGAGGACGTGGCAAACTTCCGCTGGCTGGAACCGCCGGAACCAAGAGCCTTGGCGCGAGCGGAACAGTTGCTCTCGGATCTAGGGGCGATCTCGGCGGCGTCGACGCACTTGCCGGACGGAAGCGGCATTACGCCGCTGGGGCGCCGCATGCTCGCGTTCCCGGTGCACCCGCGCTATGCGCGGATGTTGCTCGCAGCCGAAGAGCATGGCTGCGTGCGCGCGATCGCGCTGATCGCCGCGGTCACACAAGGCCGCCAACTGATGCGCCGTGCGGAAGGGAAGCAGGCGCGCGAAGACCGAGATGACTTGTTAGGCGCGGATGACGACTCCGACCTGTTCATCCTGACGCGCGCCTTTCGTTTTGCGGAGAAGAACAACTTCGATCCGCGACGTTGCGCGCAGTTGTCGATTAATGCCGCGGCGGCGCGGGAAGCGGCGCAACTCTGGGAGCAATTCATCGCCATTGCTCGCGATGAAGGCTTGGACGTAGCCGCCCGAGACGCCGAACCGGGTGCTATCCAACGCTGCGTCCTCGCAGGATTCCCCGATCAGGTCGCGGTGCGACTGGATGAAGGCACTCTGCGTTGCGCGCTCGTGCATGGCCGGCGCGGAGTGTTGGCGCGCGAGAGTGTGGTGCATCGCGCACAGCTCCTGGTCGCCTCCGAAATCCGCGAGATCGAGAGCAGCGACAAGGAACGCCAGGTCCTGCTCACCCTCGCGACCCGGATCGAAGAGCCGTGGCTGCGCGAGGTATTCCCCGAAGCGTTTCGCGACAGCGTCGAAGTTTCGTTCGACCCCGCGCTGCGTCGCGTCGTCGGTGTGCGCCGAACGGTCTTTCACGATCTGGTCTTGCGGAGCGCGGCGGCGGACGTGCCGGCCGGGGAAGCGGCGGCATTACTCGCGCGGGAGGTGCTGGCCGGCACCTGTCCGCTGAAGCAATGGGACAACGCGGTCGAGCAATGGATCGTCCGCGTGAACTGCGCGGCGGCCTGGTTCCCGGAAGTCGGCATGCCGACAATCGGCGAACCGGAGAAGCTGCTCATGATCGAGGAGGTGTGCCGCGACGCGGTCAGCTACAAAGAGATTAAGGAGCGACGCGTCTGGCCGGCCGTGAAGTCATGGCTGAACTCCGAACAACAGCAGCGGATCGAGCAGCTTGTCCCTGAGCGGGTCGGTCTGCCAAACGCGCGCAAGGCGAAGGTGACTTATCACCCATTGTTGCCTCCCGCGGTTGCGGCGCGAATTCAGGATTTGTATGGAGTGGAGCGAAACCTGACCATCGGACACGGGCGCGTGCCGCTCGTGATACAAGTGTTAGCTCCGAACAACCGGCCGATTCAGATCACGAGCGATCTGGAAGGATTTTGGCGGGATGCCTACCCGAAAATCAAGAAAGAGCTGCAGCGGAAGTATCCAAAGCACGAGTGGCGGTAAAGGGTGCGGTTGATGGGTTCGTGAATCGTGAATGGTGGATCGTGAGTGGATCGTGAGTGCTGACAGCATCGGACGCGCCCCGGATAAGCTCGGGCTGAGGGCTCGGAATTACGTGACGAAGCTCTTCGACATGGAGCCGACCCGGGCAGTGGTCGATGCGCCTGTCATGCGGCGCGCGAGATTAGAAGAGCGCGCGTCCCGTCCCGGCACGCGCGCTCATTAAAAACCCGCTGACGGCAGGTGCCGCCAGTTGCTAGATGTTACCGCGTGTGCCGCGATCGTTGTCGCGCGGTCCCGTCGTGCCGGCGACGCGATGCCAGGCGGCCTTCACGGCCGGGCGGGCCCGATCCCAGGGGATGGCCGGGTTGGCGTCGTTCTTGTCGTAGTCACGCGCGAGGTCCCCTTCGATATCGTTGTAGTCGCGACCGGCGTACTTCGTCACCCCTTCGTAGCCGGTCCGATAAGCTGGCGCATATTGATCATAATCGGCCTCCTCACCCGCCCATTCCTGGCTGCCATGGTTGTCGCGCCAGTAGGCATCTTCGACCGTCGGGTTCACCGCTTCGGCGACGCCACGTCCGGTATATGCCCCCGCAACTCCACCTACAACCGCACCCAAGGCAGCGCCGATTGGGCCTCCCACAGCCGCGCCAATTGCGGCTCCCGTTAATCCACCGCCAGTTGTGCCTACACCAGTGCCGATCGGATGTGACCCGGGCTCACCCGTGAGGGGATCGCGGTTGGCATCTGCGTTCTCTTTCGAATGTTCTTCCATAGCTATTCCTCTGTTGAGATTTCGTCGCAGAATATCTTCGCGCCTCCTCGAACGCGCGGTTGTGATTTGCGGCCATTGGAAGAGGCGCAACCAGCCGGTCAGTTACGAATCGACTGTATGATCAATCCGAATGGCGAAGATTTTTCGCAAAACAATCCGCTCCCAAGCCCCGGCTCGCCGGGCTCGATCCAGCCGAGCGAGGAACAAATTTCGTCCACCTCCACACCGCGTTTTCGGGACACAACCGAGAAGGTCTCCACCGTGGCGAGCGAGACATGGCAGCAAACGAAAGAAAGGGCAGGGATCGCTCGGCAAAGGACGGAATTTTTCCTGCGCGAGAATCCCGTTCCGACTGTGATCGGCGCGCTTGCGCTCGGTCTCGCGATCGGTCTCGCCATTCGTTACTCCTCGGAATCGCGAGCGCGGGCCGCCGCCGCGGAAGTGAAGTCGCCGTTTGGTGACGTCAATCTCGGGATGCTGTCGCTCCCATTCCTCTGGCCATTCTTCCGGCAAGTGCGGCGGCGCTACGAAGATTCAGCCGACGTGGTCAAGGGAGGCGTGCGTGAAGGTGTCGACCGTCTTCGAAGCGTGGATGTGGATGATTACGTGAAGCCGTTGCGCAAGAAGTGGCGCAGCTGGACGAAGTAGTCGCGGAAGTCAGGCTTCCAGTCTGACCTGGCTGGCGGCATCCTGCCGCCGGCACTGCGCTGCCCTCCGCAAAGCAGCTGCTGCCGCGCGACAGCTGCTCTCGTTCGGGGGAACAATCCTCCGTTGAACGAGCGCTTGTTTGGTCGAAAATAGCCGCTCGATGGCAAATTTTCCGTCCAGCAGGCCGAGCTGGCAGCGCAATAACGCGTTCAAATTCTTTGCCTCGATCAAGCTGGCCGTCGTCCTTCTCGCCGTCTTGATCGTCGCGAGCATTGCCGGGACGATCTACGAATCGAGCTTCGATGCGAAGGTGGCGCGCGCCTACGTCTACGGCGCGCCGTGGTTCAATCTTTGGCTGCTCCTGCTGGTGGCGAACCTTACCGTCTCGGCCCTTTCCCGCTGGCCCTGGAAAAAACATCACGTTGCGTTTCTGATCACGCACTTGGGCATCATCACGCTTCTTTTCGGGTCGCTCATCGGACGCATCTGGGGCACGGAAGGCACGATCACGCTTTTCAAGGGGGAGCCGCCGAGTAATCGCCTTCTGATCGATCAGCATCAGCTTCGCGTTCGCGATACGGATGGGATCGTCAAAGGTTATCCGGCGGAATTCATCAACCGGCCTCCGACTCCCGCGCGGCCCTGGGATCTTGGGAAGCTGGCTTCAGGGGCGCGTCTGAGCATTTTGCAATATGCGCCGGCCGTGGAGGGGAAGCTGAATCCCAAGGCGCTCGCGAGCGGCGGCGTGCCAGCGCTGCACTTCGCGATCACAACTGCGGTGATGGGCCGGCGACTGGAAAACTGGTTAATGGCCGACGACGCGCAGCACGGGAGTTTCGACATGGGGCTGGCGAAGATTGAATTGAAGCGGGGCGCGGCCCCGAGCGTCGCGCCTGATGCGTCGAAGGGTTCGGGCGAGGTCGTGGAAATTGAAGAGTCGATCTTCGCCTTCACCAAGGCTCCGGAGCAGCAGGTTGCCAAAGCCATGAAAGGCGGCAGCACGGGCGCGAAGGTGCTCCTTTCCCAGCCGGCCACAGGCGACAATGGCCGCGTTTCCATCACAATCGACGGCCAGAACTGGACACATGATGTGGCTCCTCATTTGCGGAAGGATGTCCCGTTGGAAGGAAGTCCTTTCACGATGCGAATTGAAGGTTACTGGGCGGATTTTCGGATCGACAACGGGAAGCCAGCGTCCGTTTCCGAGTTGCCGAATAACCCCGCTGTCGTCGTCACCCTGCGCGGTCGAGGGGTTCCCGTCGCGTCCGCTCCGGACGTTCACACTGAGGGCGGCGCAGCGGAAGGGGCCACGCCCAATCGCCTCACGCTCTTTATCGCGGATGACGGCGCTGTGACCTATGATCTTTCCTCGCGGAAAGCCGGCCGCTCCAGCGGGAGATTGGACCTGAATGCGCCTCTTCCGACGGGTTGGGCTGATTGGCAGCTGGTGGTCGATAAGACGATTCCAAACGCGGAGCAGTGGATGGATTTCAATCCTGTGCAGGCCGAAGCGCCGAATATCCCGGACGGAGTGAAAATCCGGGTGGACCAGGCAAACGGGGCGATTGAGCAATGGGTTCCGGCGGGTTGGCAGATCGCAGTCCCGACAGAGCCAGCGCCGATCCAGGTCTCCTTCGGTTGGAAACAGGAACCGTTGCCGATCGCACTGGAGCTGCTGGACTTCGAGGTGCAGCGGAATGAAGGGAGCGACAGCCCGGCCGGATTCAAGAGCACCGTCCAGGTGACCGATCGCGAGGGCGGCACCGCCACTGGGCAATGCTGGATGAACAATCCATTCAGTTATCCCGGGCAGATGTGGCGGACATGGACCGGGCTGACTTACAAGATGTCGCAGGCCTCGTGGAATCCCGAAAACCTCGATCAAAGCACCGTCCAGATCCTGCGCGACCCGGGTTGGCTCCTGAAGTGGGTGGGATCGGTCCTCATCTGCACGGGGATTTTCATGCTCTTCTATCTAAAAGGGTTTCGACGGCCGTCCTCGGCTACGGCCCCTGTGGCGGTGCGAAAGCGGGCGCGCGAAACCGATCTCGTTAGCGCGGGCAGCTGATGCATTGTGATCCCGGCAAGAATGAAGATTTTTGTTTGGCTGCTGGTCTTTTCGCTGACGGCTTGTGGATCGCCCCGCCGCAACCTCGAACGCGAAGCGGCTCGGGCCTCCAAGCGACTGGACCGGGAGGTGGCGAAGGCCAGGCCGGCGCGCGCCTCGAACTGGGGGTTCTTCAGCGGACCAGTCGAGACACGCTGGGAGAACGATGGCGTCACGATGGTCCTGTTGAATGAGCTGCGATACACCGATCCGTACGGCGAAGTTTGGGTCGCGCCCGCCGGCTCACGGGTCAACGGCGCGTCGGTCCCCCGTGCTTTTTGGAGCCTGATCGGTGCGCCCTTCGAAGGGAAGTATCGCAACGCTTCCGTCCTGCACGATGTGGCCTATGAAGAACAAAGCCGTTCCTGGGAAGATGCGGACCGGATGTTCTACAATGCGATGCGTTGCAGCGGCGTGGGCGCGGTGACGGCCAAGACGATGTATTACGCCCTGCGGCGGCATGGCCGGCATTGGAAGCATCGACAAGCTTTGCCCGTGCGATCGGCCTCAGATGCTCGCCCGACGGCAGTGACGCCGGGTGCGGTTGATGAGATTCAAAGCTGGATCAAAGAGAACGATCCGAATCTCGAGCAGATCGAGACGCGCGCCCAGAGCGAACGTCGGTGAGCGAGTGAAGTTGTAGCGGGGCCTGTTTCAGTTTCCCTCCAACGCGCGCCAGCGCCGGGCCGCGACTAAGTCTTCTGCGGTCAGACCATGGCTGGCGTCGTGGACGGCCAGCGTTGTCTGGGCGCCCCGAGCGTTCATCAACGCCGCCAGCCTTTCCACGTTTTCGAGCGGCACAATTGGATCGAATTTTCCCGCGGCGATGAAGGCTCGCCGGCCGATCAGGCTCCCCATAGGCGGCTGCGACAACGGCACCATCGCCCGGAACAAAATGGCAGAAGAAAACGTCTCCGGCCGAAGCAGCATGATGGCGGCGGCGATATTCGCCCCGTTGGAATACCCGAGGGCCGTCACGCGATCCGACGCGAAGCCGTAGTGCAGCGCAGCGGCTGCGACGAAATCTGCGAGCTCATGCGCGCGGCGGATCACGTCTTCTTCATCGAAGACACCTTCTGCGAAACGCCGGAAGAAGCGCGGCTGTCCGTTCTCGGACACATTGCCACGCGCGCTCAGCAAAGCTGCGTTTGGATCAAGCTCGCGGCCCACCGGAAGGAGGTCGGATTCGTCCCCGCCGGTGCCATGCAATAAGAGCAGCACGCGCGCACTTTGCCCGGTTGATGGGATGTAACGATGGACGAAGTCGAGGGCGTTCATGAGC
>JACCXA010000220.1 GCA_013697365.1 Chthoniobacterales bacterium | reverse complement strand
GCCTGGATGTGACGATGCATCGACATGCTGTTGAACTGCGTCAGTACGTAGATCGAGCGCAGCCCGGAGTTCAGGCAATTGCTGATCGGGATGTCGACCAGGCGATATTTCCCGCCGAGTGGGACCGCGGGTTTGGAGCGATCCTTCGTGAGCGGGAACAACCGCGTCCCGGCCCCCCCACCCATCACAATGGAAAGCGTTTGCTGCGTTGTTCCAGGCGGCAGCGCAACCCCGGGGGATCCACCTGCAGCAGGATTAGCCACTTGGCGCGAGGAGCGGCCTTGATTCTCCACGCCTCATCTACGCAAGCGGCCATCGTCTCAGCAACCCTTATCGCGCACGCATGCAGAGCGCGTTTGAGGCGACAATTAATTAGAGCGTCTGCCTGCGCTTTCTGGGAGACCGCCCGGCGACGCAGCATTCCATGGGCTCGGTGAGTTTATTGCGCTGGCCGGAGGTTGGTGTCACCCTCACGACCTATGTGCGGCATCGTCGGTTACGTCGGGCGCTCGGAAGCAGGCCCCATCCTCCTCGATGGTTTGCGGCGTCTCGAATATCGCGGGTATGACTCAGCCGGGGTCGCAATCATGGACGGCGACCGCGTGGAGACGCGCAAGTGCGCGGGACGAATCGCAGAGCTCGGCAAGTTAATGACCGAAAAGCCGCCCGTCGGCACCTACGGCATCAGCCACACGCGATGGGCGACGCACGGAAAGCCCACTGATCAGAACGCACATCCCCACTTCGATGGGAGCGGGAAGCTGGCGCTGGTCCACAATGGCGTGATTGAGAATTATCAGGCGCTAAAGGAAGATCTGCTGCGCGAAGGGGAACACATCTTTGCCTCCGAGACGGACACGGAGGTTCTCGCGCATCTGATTGGCTCCCTTTACGACGCCTCCGCTCCCGCGAACGGATATGTTCCGCCGCAAAACGAGAAAAGCCGGCTGGTGGCGGCGGTTCGCGCGGCGCTGCAACAGGTTATCGGGACATACGGCATCGCCCTCGTGCACCGGGATATTCCGGACTTTATCGTGGGCGCCCGCCGCGGCAGCCCTCTCGTTCTCGGCGTTGGCAAGGAGGAGAATTTTCTGGCCAGCGACGTCAGCGCGATCGTCGCCTACACGCGGGACGCCGTTTATCTGAATGACTTCGATGTCGTGGCGGTCGAGCGCGACAAGTTTGAAATCAGCTCGGTCGCCGGGGAAGGGGGAAACTACGAGGTCAGCAAGGTCGAGTTCACCGATGAGGACATCAAGAAAGGCGATTACCCCCATTACATGCTCAAGGAGATCTTTGAGCAGGCCGGCTCGGTGCGCGATGCCATGCGCGGCCGTTTGAGCACAGACGAGTGCACGGCAAAGCTGGGCGGACTCGACATGACCGCCGCGCAACTCCGCGATGTCGGCCGCATCGTGCTCACGGGCTGCGGCACCGCGCTCCACGCCGCCATGATCGGCGAATACATCCTCGAACAGCTTGCCGGGATTCCCACTGAAGTGGAATTCGCGAGCGAGTTTCGCCATCGCAATACGCCGATGACGCGCGATACGCTCGTCTTTGCCATCAGCCAAAGCGGCGAAACTGCCGATACCCTTGGGGCGCTCCGTGAAAGCCGGCGCAAAGGCTATCGCACGCTCGGGATTTGCAATAACGTCGCGAGCACGATTGCGCGCGAAAGCGACGGCGGCGTTTACATGCACGCCGGACCGGAGATCGGCGTCGCAGCCACCAAGTCATTCACTTCGCAGGTGACCATTCTCCTCTTGATCGGCCTCCTTCTCGGCCGCATGCGCCATCTCTCCACATCGGAAGGCTCTCACATCATCGGCGCCCTCGAAGCATTGCCTGATCAGATCGAGCAGACCCTGAAGCTCAGCGACGAGATCCGCGGGATCGCCCGGAAGTATGCGGCCTCGCCCGGCATGCTCTTCTTCGGACGACAGTTCAATTTTCCCATCGGCCTGGAAGCCGCGCTCAAGGTCAAGGAAATCACCTACCTCTTCTCCGAAGGGCACCCCAGCGCCGAGTTGAAGCATGGCATTATTGCACTCGTTAGGCCAGAGCTGCCCTCCGTTTTCATCACCCCAGACGACGCCGTTTTCTCGAAAAACCTCAACAACATGGAGCAGGTCAAGGCGCGCAAAGGCCCCATCATCGCTGTCACGTCCGGCGCCTGTGGTGATCGCCTCCGCGGGATCGCCAACGACGTCATCACCATTCCGAGCGCACCGGCGTTCGTCACTCCGATCCTGAGCGTCATTCCGCTCCAGCTTCTCGCCTATCACCTCGCCGTCGAGCTGGGCCGGGATGTCGATAAGCCTCGCAATCTGGCCAAGAGCGTCACCGTCGAATAGGTCTAATGGGAGGGCGAGATTTTTAGCTGGCGCGCCCAGTCCGCCTCGCCCTGCGCAATTGGCCAAGGAGCCGGCGCGATATTAAAATGATGCCCGCGAAGTTACCCGGAGCCTGCCCCACGGGCAACTTGAGCGCGGTGGCGCAACCAGCCGGCGCCGCTTAAACTTTCGCGTAGACGCCGATCAGTGGGCGAGGCGATGGCTTCTTGTTCCGAAAATCGCTTACGAACCCAGCCCTGGTTCGGATCTCCACATGGCCTGCGCCTCTTGCACCGTATACGAGCACAGCGCCGATCGGGGCCTTGTAAGGATCACGAATCGCAAGCTTTTTAAACCCGTACGTCCGGACAAGTTCCTCTCCGGCTTGCTTGGCGAGAGCAGACGTCGGGCGGGTGTTGATCGCACCTGAAGCGAGCAAAGCGTTCTTCACGTAATGCCAACAGCGGGATTTGGAATGCGCGTGCGAACGTTCCTGAGCGATCGAAGCTGCTCGGACCATTCGCTTGTCTAGGCGAGGATCGATCTTTGCCAGCGGATAAATGATCCGTCCAGCGTGATATTTCTCGATGACGGCGGCCGAGGAAACCCTTCCAGTCTTTTTGTCCTTGAAAACGAATTCAGTCTGGGGCAAGGGCCCGGACCGACCAATGACCGAGGCGTCTCCCGGTTTCTGCTTCGCCGGGGTGGTGGTCTTCGCTTCAACTGCCGAGAAGCTTATGGCAAGTAGAACCGCGCACAAACCGGCCGTAAGGGACTGCTTCAAACGACAACCGTTATAATCCAGAAGGCCCACAGCGGCAGGGAATTTCTATAACGAGGTTTTCAGAACGGCTCCCCTCAGCCCCTCCGAGCGCCCGGCGTGAAAGCTCAGTTACGCTTTTGCGTAAACGCCAATGAGACGGCGCTTCGACGGCTTTTCGTTCGCGAAATCGCTCACGAATCCTGTCCTAGTTCGAATCTCGACGTGCCCGGGACCCTTGGCTGT
>JACCXA010000215.1 GCA_013697365.1 Chthoniobacterales bacterium | reverse complement strand
GTCGTGTCCCTCCCCTGGCGCGGGTGGTTGGCGCACTCCACGCACTTTTGCCTACGCATTTAGCACCGTTCCGGTCGATTACCCTACACCCGCTAAAATCTAAAGCTCGTCTCTGCCCTCCCTGGCTAATCTTATAGTGGTCGATTTAGGATGGCCCCAATAGCGACAAGGCTCGTCGCAATACAGACGCAGATATTGATCTACTACTCTCTCCTTGGATTACGCGCTCGAAGCAGGGCAGCGGTAGAAATCGAAGTCAATCAAAGCCGCGCTCCGCGAGTGCGGACGTTGGCCCTAGGGCGCGTGTAAGCCCTTAGCACCCATGCCGCCGCAGAGAGCGCAACGACTGGGCGCCGGACTCGCCGTCCAAATCGCGCTGAGCGGAATATATGACCGGATTGCGAATCTCACGTATTGCAGCCGCGTCTTTCACCCTGACTTAGACAACGACTCGGATTTTCAAAAGCTGAGTGGGTTCCTGGTTCTGCCGCCCTTGACGACAATCAGCGCGCGCTGGCAACCTCACGGCATGTCCACATCCAAGCCCAACACGCTCGTTCAACCCTATCTCTCCTTCGGCGGCCGCTGCGAAGAGGCGCTCGAGTTTTACCGCACCGCCCTCGGCGCTCAGGTGCTGATGCTCATGCGCTTCAAGGAAAGTCCGGAGCCGCAGCCGGCGATGCCGTCCTGCTTTGACGACAAGGTGATGCACGCGAGCTTCCGGATCGGCGAAACGACTCTCATGGCATCCGATGGCATGTGTGACGGCAAGGCGAGCTTCGAGGGCTTTTCGCTTTCGATCACCGTGCCCGACGAAGCTGAGGCCGAGCGTGTCTTCACAGCGCTGGCTGAGGGCGGACTGGTAAGCATGCCGCTCGAGAAGACCTTTTGGGCACCGAAGTTCGGTATGCTGCAGGATCGCTTCGGCGTCGGCTGGATGGTCTCAGTCGAGCACAAGCCGTAAGCGGCTTAGTACATGCGCGGCGACCACCGCTTCCGTCTGGGAAAGACACGGAATCAGACACGTGGAAGCGGTCTGCGACCTTAAAACACTCCGGTATTGCCGGAGGAAGAACGAATTTCATAATCGGGGGCATGGCAGGCCGGCCCGTTGGGACTGTTACGTTTCTATTTACGGACATGGAAGGCTCGACAGGTGCGTGGGAGGCGCACCCAATCGAGACCCGCTGCGCGCTGCAAAAACATGATGAGATCTTCGCTCAGAAGATCGAGGCGCATGATGGTGCCATCATTCTTGAACGGGGCGAAGGCGACAGCGTCTTCGCCGTCTTTGCACGTGCGAGCGATGCCGTGGGAGCGGCGTGTGCCATCCAGCGAGCTATTGGCAGGGAAGCGTGGCCCGATCAGGCGCCGGTGCGCGTGCGCATGGCGATCCACACTGGGGAAGCCGGCGCAGATTATCGCGGACCGCACGTACGCCGCGCCGCGCGTCTCCGGGGATTTGGACATGGCGATCAGATTTTGATCTCGGGTGTTTCGGCGGGCATCGTGCGCGGTGCTCTCCCGGCCGGTGCGTCACTGATTGATCTGGGATCACATCGCTTGCGCGATGTTGCGGAGATGAAGTAGGTGTTTCAGCTCGCGCACCCCGAACTGCGGGCAGATTTTCCTCCGCTCAAGTCGCTCAGCAATCTCAGGCCGAATCTGCCTGGTCAGCTCACGACTTTCGTGGGTCGAGAGCGCGAGCGGGCAGCGCAGACGCCGGACGATCGTTCGCTGGAACGGGCCCGGGCTTTGTGGGCCTTGAGCATGATCCTGAGCTGGAAAGGCGAAACGGCGTCGGCGCGCGCCCTGGCGGAGCAAAGTGTGAAACTGTGGCGGGAAAGCGGCAACGCTTTGGAACTCCCCTGGCCCTGGAAGGCATCGGCTGGTCGCAGTTCATGGCGAACGATTACCACGGGGCGCTGGCAGCGATGGAAGATTGCCTTGAAAGCTACCGGAAATTTGGTTCGGCGAAATTGATCACGCGCGGCCGCGTCGCGGTGGGCCAGATACTTGTGGCCCTCGGCGACGTCGAGCGTCGAAGCACTCGCGAGTGAAACGCTCGCGGAATGTCGCGCGCACGGCGAACCAAAATTCGTCCATTACTCGCTGCATTACCTGGGCGACTGCGCGCTCTGGCGCGGCGATCCGCGGGGGCAGTGCAAATTTACGCCGAGAGTCTTGTGCCCCGCTCCCCGCTAACGGCCAATGCGACCGCCATGGGCGTCCTGGTCTTCCACACGCTCTTCATCGGCGCCGCGTTCCTGGTTGAGAAACGGCGGTGAAAGGACACGCGTGCCGACCGACTCGAGTGTTTGAGTTCGGTGGAGAAGGATCGCTAAGGTCCTGGTCCCGCCTATTATCGCGCTGGAAATGAAGAGAGCGGTTCTGTGTGGAATATTTTTGGCGGTGATGTCATCCGCCGAGGCCCAACACGTTTTGGAGCCTTCGTTAGGCGCACGACTTGTCGGCGCGGTCACAGAGGGCGACGCGGAAAAAACACCCGCGCTGCTGGACGAATGGAAAGGGACGGGGAAACCATGGCCGCTGGGGCCGGACGACAAGCCTTTGCTCTTCGTGGCGATCGAAGGTCGCGAGAAAACGCACCCCGAGATCATCGAGCTCTTGCTCGAAAACGGCGCGAAGGTCGAAACGCGCGGACCGCTCGGGATGACGGCGCTGCATTGGGCCGCGGGTAACGGTTACGTCGAGCGCACGGCGCAGATTCTGAGACACCGTCCGCACCTGGAGGCGACCGATGGTCGGGGCCGGACGCCATTGCTGGTGGCGCACAGCGATGCTGCGCAAAAGCTGCTCGCCGCGGGGGCCAATCTGCTGACGACGGACAAGGATGGAATGAGTGCCTTGCATTACGCGGCGCAAAGCGGGGCAGCTCATCTGAATATTCTGTTTCGCGCCGGATTCACTCTGGTGGATGCGCGCAGCAACGCGGGCGTGACACCGCTCCATGTCGCCGCGCTGGAAGGGACAGAGAGCGCAGCGCGCTGGCTGCTCGATCACGGCGCGAATCTGAATGCTGCGGTTGCAGCCGATTATGTCTATCTGCCGCGCAATCTTGCTCCCGGATTCGGTTACGAAGTTCGGATACAGCGGGGCAGCACGCCGCTTCGTCTCGTCTCGGCTGAGTATAAGAGAGCTAAACGTGGTTCCGATCGCTACCGCCCGACACTCGAGTTATTGAAAGCACGTGGCGCCCAATTTAATAGGTAGAGTCGTCGACGCCTGCTTTCATGCGCACGGCCAGAAGATCTCCCCTGGTTCCCGAGCAACCCAGCCGTGACTCGCGGAGCGACCGCAACGAAGCGGTTCGCGACGACTCGCTATTGGCCGAACGAAGGACGAATTGCACCCGGAGGTCGCGCTGCCAGACGATGCAATCGAAATGTCAGGCCCGAGATGGGGCGGCAGAGATTTGCTCGATTGCCTGGTAGAGCTTTTGTGCATCGACCGGCTTGGTGAGATGAAATTGGAAACCAGCTTTCATGGTCTGCGCGACGTCGGCTTCCATTCCATAACCAGTCAGCGCGATTCCGACGATTCCCGGCTTGGACCGCAAGGCCTGCATCACTTCAAAACCAGTTCCATCGGGCAAACCGAGATCGCTGATGACAACGTCAAATTCTTCCCGGAGCCCGATGGTGATGGCGTCTGTCTTGTTGTGCGCCAGCTCGACTCGATGTCCTCGCTTCCGCAGTAGCCTCGCCATCAAGGCGGCGGTCGTGGCGTGGTCTTCCACGAGTAGTACGCGGCGGCAATCGTTCCCGACTGTCGGCTGGGCAGCGGTCTCGGGCGCGCGTGCGCTGCCTTCGGCGGCTGGCAGTTCGAACACAAAGGTGGCACCTTTGCCGACACCGGAACTCTCGGCCCGAAGGGTGCCACCGTGCATTTCCGCAATTGCGTGGGAAATCGCCAGTCCCAATCCGAGGCCGCCGAAGGCTCGGTTAATATCGGTATCGCCCTGTTCGAAAGCGTTGAAAATTTTTGACAACGCTTCGGGCGCGATGCCGATCCCAGTGTCGGCTACTTCGATGCGGAAGGTGTGCGCGTCGGAGTTTTCGGTGCGGATATTGATGCGGCCGTCGAGCGGCGTGAACTTTACGGCGTTGCGGATCAGATTCCAGAACACCTGCTGAATCCGTGCCGGATCACCGTCGATATGATGTTGGGCGGCACCGAGCTCGAGTTCGATTTGAGGTGAGAGCGACGAGGGGTCGCCGCGGACGACGGCGGCCGCCTCTTCGAGAAGCTCGTGGACATCGACGATCTTGCGCTGCAACTGCACCTTCCCGTTCGCAATGCGCGTCAGATCCAGAAGATCATCAATCAACCTGGCTTCCAGTTCGACGTTCCGCCTGATCATCGAAATGTCGGCTCGAATCTCGGGCGGGATGTTGGGATCGGTCTCCATCGCGCTTGCCGCCATCAACACCGGGTTTAAAGGCGTGCGCAGTTCATGACTGAGCACCGCGAGGAAGCGATCTTTCGCCGCGTTAGCTCGACGCGCTTCGCTGAGGGTGTGCCTCAATTCATTGCGAGCTTTATCAAGCGAATCGGCGAGTAGCTTCGCTTGCGTCGCAGCCTGTTTGGCGATCGCGGTATTGCCTTCAGCGACGGTCGCGATGCGCTCGCCTTCGAAAGCGGCGGCGAGAATCGGGAGAAGCAGGCTAATGTCGACGCCTCGATCGATCTCATGATTGCCGCCGATGAAGACAACCGCTGAGCCGTCTTCGGCCGCAAAACCAGTCACGCGCCTCGTCGTGGCGGGTGTGGGGAACGGCA
Organism: Chthoniobacterales bacterium; assembly: GCA_013697365.1. Taxonomy (GTDB): domain Bacteria; phylum Verrucomicrobiota; class Verrucomicrobiia; order Chthoniobacterales; family UBA10450; genus JACCTI01. Next base: position 3,215 of record JACCXA010000215.1, on the reverse strand, counting down.
GCTCGCCTTCTTGGAAAGAATTCTGGATACAGCTTTCCAGGAACAGGCGCCACGCTTTCGCAGCCGGAAGGGTCTGTTGAAAGCCGGGCGCAGGCAAGAGGATGCCCAGCTCGCGATCGCGAACGAAGATCAGCAGATCTTCGGCACCCGCGTGCGCGGCCAAAGCTTTTGCAGCCGCGCTCCGGTTCTCCGGCTTGATCAGCGCGGCGACGAGCGAAAGGAGCTGCCCCCGCGGTGCTGCTTTCCGTTCACGCCGGCAGGACGCAAACGACGGCCGTGCAGTTGTGGAAGCCGTTGAATTGCCCTGTCGTTCTGGCGACTTGTCCATACGTGTTGCAACCGGCAAACTGCGTTTCCCCGAGGACTTCCTTCAGCGCGTCGAGCTCATTTCCGAACTCGCGGCCCATACGAAGACGGGTCGCCACACAATCGAAAAAGAGAGCCACGCCCGGTTCATGCCCGTTGAGTTGATCGACTGCGGCGCGCGTCGCATTCGCAGCCGCTTCTTTGGCTGAGGCCGCGTCGGTGCTCATCAAGCAAACCGCAGCGCCCTGCGGAATCTCGGCGGCGCAAAGAACGGAACCATCAGGGTTGACCGCGAGCGGCACGCGCAATTTGTAGCCATCGCCCGTCTCGATCCCGAGGATGTTATGCAAAAAGAAGGGCATCGGATCGTTCTGATCGAAATTCTGGTTCGTGCTTTCGGCGTGCCCCCGGAAGACATCGAGAATCGGAGAAGCGTTCAGACTAACGAGAACAGCGCCGCGTGATTCGGTCACACGCATCGGCGCGGTCGCAGGTCTCCAGCCATGCCGCACCCCAATGCCGATTGGCTTCTCCGAGACAATCTCGAGAGCGACGGCCGCATTGCTCGCGATCTCTTTCCCAACGAAGACCTGGGTGCGGTTGAAGTTCGCGTCATCGCCCGCACCGCCGCCGAAAAATTGATGGCTGCCGCCAGTCTTCAGCGTCAGTTCCTCGATCAGTTCATCCGCGTGTCCAGCGAGTGCGTCGGTCAGAATAAGTGCGGAACAATACTCGTTCGACCCTTCCTGGCCGCAGCGAAAGTCGCGCACCATCTCCTCGGCGGCAGTGCGCCGATCGCTACTGATGCCGCGGCCGATCCCGACCGCGAACTGCAGGGAGGATGAACTGATCGCTACTGCGCAGGCTTTGCCGTTGCCGTGCGTGGCGTCCGTAAATTCGCCCGCAGACGAACAGCCGATGATGATCTTCGCGTCGCACCGGTCAACGACACAGGCCACCAGTTCAGCCGCCTCGTACTTCGGCGAAACAAACAGGATGACCACGTCGGGTCGTGTTCCGCCGAGGTGAGTCGCGATTTGGTCTCCTAAAGACAGGCCCGCTTCTTGGCTGCCTTCCGCGTCGGTGTGGACGACGACGCTTTGGGTCTTCAGGGAATTACGGGTGATCATCGGCCGCACTGTCGCCGGTGCGCCATTATATGCAATCAGCCGGTATAAGTGTGTGGCTGTATCATTCAACCTATCTATTCTTTGATTCAATAAATAGAGACAGGGACACCGGCTTTCACGCGCACGGCCAGCCGCACGATGTCCCAGTTCGCGAGCCGAACGCAGCCGTGACTCGCGGAGCGGCCGATCGAATCGGGATCCTCGGTCCCGTGCAGGCCGATGCCTTTCTTGTTCAACGCAATCCAAATCACGCCCACAGGATTGTTCGGGCCGGATGCGAGCATGTGGAAATCCTGGCTGCGCTCGCCGTGGTTCAACATCTGTTCGTCGTAGCGAAAAGTCGGAAGCATCGCCACCCCGCGGACTTTCCATTCTCCAACGGGCGAGGCGGTTTGCGCTGACCCAATCGTGACTGGGTATGCAGCGATGAGCTTCGGTCCCTCGAGCACAGTGACAATGCTGGTCTTCGTGTCGACGTTTACAACGGTGGCGGGGGCGGGCTCACCGGGGTTCAGCTGATCCTTAACATCGGGCGTCACCCCGTCGGGTTCGTCGGCAAGGTCGTTCGCGACGGGCGGCGTGATTTCGTTCCCGGGCTTAAGGCCCTTGACACCTGCGAGCTCGAATGGCTCCACGTTTGGCACTTTCAGTTGGTCTCCCGCTTTGATGCTCTTTGTTTTGCCCGGGTTGAGCTGTCCCAGAAAATCCCGGTCGCAGTGAAATTTCTCCGCGATCGCTTCATCGGCTGAGCGATACGGCAGCGCTTTCAGCTTCGCTTTTTCGGGCACGGAGTCGGGGATTTCGCCGACGTTACTCATGTCCTCGTCTGTTACCTCGTAGGTGATGAAGGCCGGCCCGATGCTGGCAAGATCGAGTCCCGCAACGTCAGGCGGAGTGTTCTTTTTCGCGTCGGGGAGGGGTAGTGGCTCCGGCTGTTCTCCTCGTGACTGCCGATAAAGGGCCAGGGCTTTCCGCGTGAAGTCGCCGTAGTGCCCGTCCAGCTTGCCCGGGCTAAAGTTTGCCCGGTCAAGGAAAACTTGAAGACGCGTGGCGGCTTCGAGCTGGAGCTGGCTGCCTTTGCCCGGAGACTCCGTTTTTTTCGCCGCAACGACCGGAGGGATGCTGGTATGCAAGACAACGACAAGCAGCAGGAGACGATGAAATATGTTCACTGCCTGCATCGTGGTGCTGGCTCCGGCTGGCTGTGTTTGAGCAACGACACGACCGGCGCAGTGGGGGCTTGCAGACTTTAGCAATGCGCTAGCTCTACCGCCGCCTGATCGAGCGCGGCGGAGCGCCCTGTGCTGAGCTGCGCTTAATGCCGGACGTCCGTCCGACCTGCAGTCGTGTCGTGACGGTGATCGTCGTTTTTCTTTTTCATTAGACCTGCCAGACCGAGCAAGCCAAGGAGACCGATCCAACCGTAGTCATGGTCTTCGTCGCGATCATCTGTTCTTGTGACGGTGGTCGCTGGGGTGGCAGTTTGAGCCGGGGCAGTGACGGATGAGAGCGCGATTGCGCTGCACACCGCACCGAGGGCCAATAATCGATTAGTGGGTTTCATAACGATAAAAACGACTGTCGCGGAAAGAGTGGCCGTGCTCGTTAGGTATTCGGACTCGTCTTGAATTCCAATCGGTCTTGTTGGCCCCCTCAAAACGGCTGGCAATATCAAGGCGACGAGAGCGTATCCGGTGTATCAATGAAGATGCCCGATCCACGAAACGTCGCCCACGATAAGAAGGTCCAGAAAGAGAAAGAGCACGAAACGCCGGCCGC
>JACCXA010000101.1 GCA_013697365.1 Chthoniobacterales bacterium | reverse complement strand
AAAGGAGCCCCATACTCACCAGCGCAATTGCCCAACGCGCGCTTCTAGCCCGCGCTGTGCGGTAGTAGCTCCCAAACCTGCGGAGGAAAACGCCGTATGACCGCCTCATACCGCTATTTCCCTAGTCACGGTTTCGAGCAGCTTATCCGAAACTTCAATCCCTTCGCCCGGTGGGCGCGAATACCGCAATTCCCCCGTCAGAGTCGGGCTCCTCCGTCCTATTTGGCGCTGAAAGCTGGTTGGGAATAGTTTCTTGCTTCTCACTGCCTCTATTTTTTCTAGGTTAGCCTAGTACGGCAAGTAAATATTACGTTTTTACAAAGAAAACTGTGGCCGGATGTTGATTATTTGACGCCATTGGCGGGGCAACCGCTACTCTCTAAGGATTTAAAGTATGCAGAGACGCGACCCTAGCCTCATTGATGCGTTTATGTCATTGCTGTGAGGCGTCCACAGAAGGTGTCTCGGGGTCGTCCCCAGGGCCGAAGTACAACCGTTATGCGAGTTCATCCACTGTCGGAACATTCAAAGTGCCGCATTAGATCGACGGTTCGTTCGGTGTATTCAACGGATACGTTTGCGTCGTCACTCAGCGTCTCCGCAAAGTGCTGAGCGACCATTCCCGATTCGCACGGTAGCCGTCCGGTGTTTGGCCACCCGCTACTACGCAATTGTGATTACCGCGGAGGTCATTGCCTGCGCCGAAAATTGGGTCGCCTCTACGTACTGGGCGCCGCTTCCTTCATGGCTATGGCGAACGCTCGTGGATTTACCAATGTTGAAACGTCACCTCCTGGATCGCGGCTGAGTATCCGCCGCTCGATTCGGTCGTTTAAATGACACGCAAACGCCGCGCTCGCTTGCATAACGAGCGGCCCAGCTGCCTACGCTTTAGGCGAGCGCGTTGAAGATCTGGCCCGTCAACCTGAGATGTTCAATGCCCGGGTAATAGCGGGGACGTATAAACCGAAGCGTAAGGCCCGTGAGTGAAGAGAACATCGCGTCCGAACTGCAGGTGAGTGGCTACAGCCGGATTGATCGCAAACAGAGGCCTTCCCAATTTAGATCAGGAAAGACTGGAAGCGGGCGGAGCATCACACGACGGCTATGGCGAAGAGCACGCCACCGGAGCAGCTCGCTGCTGCCCGCCACTTGTTAGGCATGACCGTCATCTCAACGCGAGGGAGCAGGGACTCAAGCTCCGCGCGCAACTGCCTTCAGGCTGGCTGCGAGGAAGTGGATACTCGGGTCATGAAAAATGTTACCATGTTCACCGGGGATAATCTTTAGAGTGTAACGACCGCCATAGGTCTGGTCGTATGCAGACAAGCCTAGATCCTCCCGCCTGGCAGGATTCATGTAGCTGTCTTCAGTATAGATGAAGGTTATCGCTCCCTCGTAGGGAACAAGGCGGTTGTACTCGATGAAAACCAGCGGACCAATTTGCCGACCCTTTGCGATGAGCTTGGAGGCTACGGCATGCGCAATCGCGCCGCCCTGGCAAACGCCACCAATCAGAACCGGCCCGGTCGGCGCGATCGCCTCGAGTTCCTCCAGGTAATGCGAGGCCAACGTCTCCACATTCTCGGGAGTGTAGCTCATGACTAAATGCCCGGACCGCAGCCCGTGGACGCGCATACTATCGCCCAGGTGTTTGCCGAGGCTCTGCAGTTCGTCATCGAGCTGCAGACAAATAAACAGGTCAAGCTTCGCGTCTGTGCGACCCACAGATACGATCAAGCCCTCGGGATCACCTCGTTCCCCTCTCCAGGCAGCGGCAAGGGCGCGAAGCTGTTTGTAGATCCGACCAGCTTTGAAACCGGATGCGTTGCCTTCAGTCGGCGTGGCCGACTGATTCCATAAGAGGTCGGCTACCTGAATCGCCATGTTATTGATGTTGTTGAAGCGACCGAAATAACCCGCTGGGACGGAAACGCCGAAACGCTCCTCGATCGCGCCGAGGACGATGAGGCTTCTGAGGGAATCGCCGCCCATGAACGCAAAGTCATCATACATTCCGATCTCGCTCCCGGCTTCGAGAGCTTCTTTCCAGATCGCGGCGAGTTTGCGTTCCACCTCATTCCTCGGCGGTTCCCGAAAGGCGTGTTGACGGATTACGGTCCGCTGAAACTGCGCCAGCAGCGCGCGTCTATCTTTCTTTCCCGCGCTCGTCATCGGGATCGCGTCTATCCGCACAAGGTGCGACGGCAGCATGTAGGCGGGAAGCCAGTTGGAAAGCTGTTCACGCGCTGCGGTTTGGTCCAGAAGCTCTCCGGCTTCCGTCACGACAAAACAGATCAGCTCCTTGGATTCACCTTCATTGACACAAAGCGCGGCCTCGAGAACACGGGGGAGGCGCTTGACGGCTTGTTCGATCTCCTCCAGCTCGATGCGATTGCCGAGGATCTTTACCTGATGATCCAGACGTCCGAGGAACAGGAGATTGCCGCCTTTGTCCTCGCGAACGAGATCGCCGGTCCGGTAAATCGAATCGGTTTTGCTCTTGTCTGGCGGCCACCTCAAAAATTTCTCATTCGCCTCCGCAGCGCGATCGAGGTAGCCAGTCGCCACGCCGCAACCGCCGAGGCAGAGTTCCCCCGGTTCGCCTGAAGCTACCGGCTCCTGGTTCTGATCGAGCACATAAGTGCGGACGTGGCGCAGGGCGCGCCCAATGGTAACTTTTTTCCCAACGCGGCATCGCGCCGCCGTGGCGTAGATGGTGGCTTCTGTCGGGCCATAAGCGTTGAAAAAGCGCCGACCTGGAGCCCAGGTATTCACGAGCGCTTCTGAGCAAGCTTCACCACACGCAATGATGTACTTCAAAGTCGGCAATGGCTGAGGCTTCATGCTCCCAAGGACCGAAGGGGTCACCGATAAGTGCGTAATCTTCTGGTCGCGGATAAACCGGGCCAGTCTGTCGCCGACAAGAGGCTTGGAAGAACCGCTCACAACTAGCTCGCCCCCTCCGCATAAGGTCATCCAGATCTCCGCGAGCGAGATGTCGAAGCTGATGGAGGTGTTCAGCGCGATCCGGCTTTTTCTGTTAACGCCGAAGCGCGAGATAATATCCGACAGGAGGACGAAGAGGCCCTGCTCCTTGAGCAACACGCCTTTGGGATAGCCGGTCGATCCTGAAGTAAAGCAGATATAGACGCCGTGCTCGAGCGGACCGTCCCTCGTTCCGGCGACGAAGATAGTTGCCGAGGTATCCTGCGGGACGGCTGCTCTGAGTTCGTGGGCGTAGACCTTGTTTACGCTCGCGGTCAGTAGCGCGCCGTCCAACTTGGAGCCAGGCGAGGTGATCACCAATCTCGCGCCGCTTTGAGTCAGCATGAAGCTGACTCGCTCAGCCGGCAAGCTATCGTCCAACGGCAAATACACTGCGCCTAGCTTCAGAAGGCCGACCGCGGCTACAGCTAAATCCATCGAGAAGGGCAATCCGACAGCTACCACCGTCCCCGGCGCAATGCCCTGCCGTGAGAGCGCCTCCGCGAAGCGATCCGAGGCAAGGTCCAGATCGCGATACGAAAGTGGCGAGGACCCATTCGAGACAGCGCGCCCATCGGGGTGACGGCGAACCTGCTGCTGGAACAAAGCCAAAACAGAGTCCGGCTTTTTGAAGATGGACTCTATCGCCCTGGCGGCCGCCTTCCTCAGCGACTGCTGGGAAAGTCCTGTTACTTCGACTGGCGTCAATCGGGGATCACGAGATTGTGGGTCGACGCTAAGCGCGCGAAAAAGTCTAGAGGCTGCTGCGCGAATACTACCCGCACCGGCGATCAGGAGGATTCCGGAATGCATCAGATTTCCGGGTGCGCGTTCGACAAGGTCGTCCACGTCCTCGAAGAGCTCGACCTTGCCGTCTAAGCTTTTAATCCGGTCCGCTACAAACTGGCTTCGCACGCGTCCACTGTCGTTTTCGCCACCCGGATCGATCTCAAGAAGGAAAACTTCGTCGCATCTTGCGAGAACAGCCCCTAGCTCATCTTGGAGTCGCTGGGTTCGTGAAAACAGCTGTGGTTGAAAGGCGATAGCCAGGCGCTCGCTAGGTCCAAGCAGGGCTCGCGCAGTATCGATCGTGGCCGCAAGTTCGGCTGGGTGATGCGCATAATCATCAATGACTCGAATCCCGTTGACGGTACCGTAATCCTGCCACCGTCGCGACGCGCCGGTGAAGGACCCTAGTCCGCGCGCGATTTGGTCAAACGACAGACCAAGTGCGCTACAAGTGGCGAAGCAGGCAAGCGCGTTCAGGACAACGTGCTCTCCTGGTATGGGCACGTGAACCGTGCCTTCTGCGCGTCCGTCGACTACGACGTCGAAGCACGACCCATCCCAACCGTATCTGCATGAGGCCGCGGAGATCTTGTTGTGTGAACGAAGCCCGAAAGTGATTGCCTTCTCATTTAAAGACGAAAGCGCGCGCTGCACGCCTGGATCATTCCCGTTAGCGATCAGGACATCGGCATGTTGCGCGAATTCAAGAAAAGCCGCGTCAAGTCGAGCTCGGGAACCGTAATGTTCCAAGTGCTCGTCATCGATGTTTGTAATGACTGCGATGTCAGCGTGAAAAAAGGAGAGGTTCTGAAACGCCTCGCAAGCCTCCGCGATAAAAGAATTCCCCTCGCCCGCCTTGCCACGACGATCATCGAGGCAAGGAACATTCCCACCGATAACGAAGGCTGGTTTCACCCCGGCTGATTCCAGCGTTCGAGTGATCATCGCGGTGGTCGTTGTCTTACCGTGAGAACCGGCAACGTAAATCTGCTTCTTCCCTGCACCCAGATTACTCAAGAACTCCGCGCGACGGAAAACCGGCAGCCCACGCCGCTGCGCTTCCGCTAGTTCGATGTTATTACGAGGAACCGCATCGCTCGCCACGATTGCCTCAGCCTCAGCGAGGTTGGTGACCGAATGTTCTCTAAAAATAATTACCCCGTGGGATGCCAGCTCACGAAGCTCGCGAGAATCGTGCAGGTCACTGCCCGTGACCTTCCGGCCATCGCTCACCAGATACTCGGCGATGCCGCTCATCCCGGCGCCGCCGATCCCAACCAGATGGATCCGGCGGGGGATATCCTTCCTCCTCGGGTCCATCCCTAGAACCCGCCGAGATGTCCAGATGCGGCGTGCGTGCCGATAGCGCGTAGCTCAGCGAAGACGTAGTTCCGACCCGACTCGGTTTGCCACCAGGTTGCTGCCGGGACGTCGTCAGGCTGTCGTGGCGGTAGCTTCAGGAATTGAAGGTGACCTGGCCACTGCGCACGGGCCGTCATCACCGCGCGACGCATGTGAAATGGCTTGGTAACAAGCGCGACGCGATCAAGGTTCTTCCAGCCAAGCTCGGCTTCAACGATCGTTCGTGTAAACGCGAAGTTCTCAAAGGTGTTTGTCGCCTTACGCTCAATCATCAGCGCGCTCTCCGGAACGCCATTGTGCATCGCATACCGCCTGAAAAGCTCGCATTCCGGCAATTCAGTCAGCGATCTGCCGTGCCCCGAGATGAGAATCTTTCGGGTGAAGCCCTTCCTATACAGCTCGATGGCAGGGTCCATATTCGTCGGCGTTGGACATCCCAGCACGAAACACAAGTCGACCGGCGTCGGCTCGTCTTGAAGAAATAGAAACCTGGTGATCGCGTCACGGGACTCAAAAAAGGATGCGTCGATTTCCCGCGTGTCTACCGTGCTCTTAGTTAGCCGGCCTAAGATCGATCGCATTTTTTGTCAGAAGCTTCTAAGTCCCGCCGCGGAATTATTGCCGCGCGCGAGCGACTTCTGAAGAGCAGCTTTCAGGCGCCAATACAGGCGAACTCCTTTCATCAACCTGGAAGCGTCCAGGTTTCGCGCTGCCTGCAGATACTGGGATCGCTCCGCTTCCAGCTGACTCAGCCGAACATTTTCCTTTTCCGCTTCACTGAGTCGTACCTCCCGTTCAATGGACCAGCCGAGCTTGAAGAAGATATTGCGTAGATTCTCCCATGTCTCCTTGGGCTGCGTCAGGAATTGCAAGACTTCAGGAGCGGGTTCTCGGCCGAGCGCCAGAACTCCAAGGCCGCAGCCGTGAAAAAATTCGAACGACGGGCAACTATCTCGCACTTCCTCCCAAAATCGCCATACGCCGAAGTCGCGCTCGCGCACAAACGTGTCGTGAAATAGCACTACGCCACGCGGCGATAGCTTCGGGACCCAGGTCTCAAAGTCCTGTTTGACTGCCTCATAGGTGTGGCATCCGTCGATGTGCAATAAGTCGATGCTTCCATCTGCAAAGTTTGAGGCGGCTTCATCGAAGGTGCTCCGGATCAGCTGGGAAAATCTTCCGTAAAGGCGATCATGGTGCGCGCGGAGATCAGCGAGAACGTCATTTCCATAAAAGCCAACGTGAGGGTCTCCGGCCCAGGTGTCGATACCATAGCACTTCGTCGGCAGACGAAGTGTTTCGACTGCCTGACAAAAAGCGCAATAAGAGTCCCCGGCGTACGTCCCAAGCTCCACCACGACGCGCGGCTGAAGCAGTTCGATCAAGAGCATCCCAAACGGAATATGCTGAAGCCAGGTGGAGTAGGAAGTCGCACGCCGCGGCGAAGAGAACAGAATCGGGTGGTCGAGAGGGTTAAAAGCAATGGACATCTGCCGTCATCACAGCACAAAAGCGGAAGCGATGCGATGGAACTTCACTCGCCTCAAAACCGTGTTGCCGCCGCGGAAGCGGCACCGCCAGACAAGATCGGGCCGATGAGCGCGATCGTCGAGGTCCCCAGCTTTCAGTGATGGTGGAGCCGAGCGGCGCAGCCAACCGGACGAGTGTCGAGGTCACATCCACTTGTGAAGCGGGCGCACTGGTAGAGATCTGCGGGACCTTTTGCAGCGCGGCGCCGGCGGCCTACTGGACAAGGGTGCTGCTCGTCCGGGTTCCGGGATGAATCCCCTGCGCTTCCAATTGCTCGAGCGCGACGTGCATACCGAAGACGAGCGCGGCAATCAAACCAAAATACATCGCGGCCATCGTCCAGCGCTGCGTGGGCGTTACCTCATAAAAGCGTTGCTCTTCTTCCGTGCGCTTGCGGAAGAGCGAAAAGATGCGCGGCAGGGACATGAGCAGGACGAGCCAGATAATGAAGTTGGGATGTGTCCAACCCATCCACCCCAGGACGGCGAGTCCGGGTACCCAGAGCCAGGGCGAGAGCGCAGTCGCGATGCGGCCTCCATCGAGCATGCCGACCGGAGTGAGATTGAACAGGTTCAGAAAGTAGGCAGTCCAGGCGAGGCCGATGAAGAGAGGCGCATGAAAACCGTAGCCGATCGCATGACAGACCAGCGCAGCCGCGGAACCGAGGATAGGACCGCCGATACCGACGCCAGCTTCGATCCAGGCATTTCGCGGCGCTTCCTTTAAAGCGATGAATGCTCCCATGAAAGGGATGAACATCGGCGCACTAACCTTAAGCCCGAATCTCTTTGCCGCGACCAAATGCCCGCACTCATGCAGAAGCAGGAGCACGACAAAGCCGACGCCCCATTTCCAACCCCAAAGCATGGCATAAACCCAGATCATGAAGATCATCGAGCCGCCGGATTTCAAAATGACCGGGAAGAATTTCAGGAGCGGCAGGAAGATGAACTTGAGCTTCCCGAAGAATTTGAGCGCAATAATGCCGACAACGGCAATCGGCCCGAGGAACTTCCGGGCTTTGCTCCAGAAGCTTTCGCGGCGCAGCAGCGGCGGTACTTCCTCCGGCCGAAGGGCAGTGAACTGATTGGGTTCGGCAGGCGGCATCGGAAGTAATGTCGTCTAGGTCGGGACGTTTCGCAGGTCGTCGAACGCCAGGCCGAGATGCTGGATTATATCAGAGGGTAAAAGCGATTCCTCGCTGCCCGCTCCGTGGAAGATCGCAATCTCAGCTGCTCGACCGCAAACCCATGCCCCCAACCGGGCTGCGGTGTTGGGCGATGGTTTTTGCGCCAGCAAAGCCGCGCAAACACCGGTCAGCACATCGCCCATACCGCCAGTCGCCATGCCGGGATTGCCCGTCGTGTTGTATGAAATCGGAAAACCGCGTTGCGCGACGATCGTGCGGCTGCCTTTGAGGAGAAGGGTGACGGCGTGCTTCTCGCAGAATTTTGTCGCCATCTCAGCGCGGGACCCCTTTTGATCTGGGAAGAGGCGTTGCATCTCCCCCGGATGAGGAGTGAGAAGGCGGGGACCGGGGTTTTTGGCGAGAACCGACATGTCGGCGGAGAGAATGTTGAGACCGTCGGCATCGATCACCATCGGTCGCCGGGCTTGCCCAATCAGTTCAAGAACGTCAGTCGCTCCCGCGCGACCAAGTCCGGGACCGAGAGCCCAGACATCGATGTTTTCGTGCAGAAGCGAGCCGTAAGACTTTACGGGCTTGACCATCGCTTCGGGGGGAACGCTGGCGGCGACGATCCCGTAAATTTCCTCGGGAACGAACAGCTCCACCAAGCCCGCGCCGCCCCGAAGTGCCCCTAACGTGCAGAGCACGGCCGCGCCGGTAAAGCCTCGCGAGCCAGCGACAATTCCAACGCGGCCGAACTGGTTTTTGTAGGCGCCAAAGGGGCGACGCGGGAGCAGGTGCCGAAGCGACGCAGCGGTTGCGAGAACCTCCTGAGAGCCTGCTTCCTCTTCGTGTTTTCGTAACGCGGAAAGCGCAACCACTTCCAGCCGACCTACCAGGTTGAGGGCGCGATCAGCGATGAGCCCGCGTTTCGCAAAACCGATCGCAACCGTGAAATCGGCGACGGTGCAATCTTCATCGGCCTCTCCCGATTCGCCGTCGAGGCCGGTGGGAAGATCAATGGAAAAAACGAAAGCGTTTTCGTCGCGTCGAAGTTCGTTGACGGCGCGGCAGGCAGATCGAATTGGCTCGCGCAGGGGAAGCGTCGCGCCCAGGCCGAGCAACCCATCAAGGATAACAAATGGACGCGTCCGTGCGCGGGTCGTCGAAAGATTTTTCCCGGCTTTGCCTGGCAAGGCCGCGCGCAGTCTTGCCAATTTTCCCTGAGCCAGCCCGCCCAGTTCCGCTTCTGGATATGCCAGTCGAATTTCGATCGCCCACCCTGCGCCGTGTAGTAATTGGGCCGCGGCGCAAGCGTCGCCCGCGTTGTTGCCTTTGCCGGCAAAAACAAGACATCGCCCCGGCTCAGGAAAAAATTGCGAGACGGTTCGCGCCAGACCGGCCGCGGCTTCATCCATGAGGGATTCCGCGGTGACGCCCCGCGCAAAGGCGGCCGCTTCCGCGGCTCGCATTTCCGCGGCGCTGACAACGGGCGACTGCAAATTACGCCCCCAGGATTTGAACCCTCTGCACGCTACTGCTCTTTTTCTTCTTGCCGCTGCTCGATCTTTTCCGCTTCGAGGAGGAACTCTTCTTCTTCTTTTTGGATTTCGATGAGCGGGCAGAACGTCGCGACCTTGGGGTGGCGCGGACGAAATCGGGACCGCTAAAGGGCTGAGGCAGAACCTCGGAGGAAGAGGCCGAACCACGGGCCAGGGGCCGCCCCATCGGAGCGCGCACGCCGCGTATGCCGCGCGCGATCTCTTCCGCTAGCTTCTGCCGGTAGCTCGGATTGAGCGCGTAACGCGCCTCCATCGGATTGGTCAGGAAGCCGCATTCCACCAGCACTCCGGGGATTCTGGTGCGCCGCAAAACATAATATCCACGCCGCCGAATCCCGCGGTTTTCCGAAGGGGCGCCGGCGACGACGTTGCGGTGAATATTCGCCGCCAGAGAAGCGCTATCCCGCCGGTAATAATAAGTCTCAATCCCGTTCGCGCCCACGCGTGGCGCGGAGTTGAAGTGGACGGAGACAAAGGTAGCGCCGGGGTGGGAGTTGGCGATCGCGACGCGCTGGCCTAACGAGACAAACACGTCGCTGTTGCGGGTCATAATCACGCGATAGCCGCCCGCCTCCAAAACGCGGCGCAGACGCTGTGAGACATCAAGCGTTAAGCCCTTTTCCCCGACGCGCTGCCGGGGAACACCCCCGCGATCATGCCCGCCATGGCCGGCATCGACGACGATCGTGCGCGACTGCGCGCGGACCTCGCCGGTGGAAAAGGCCAGAGCGAGCGAGAGGAGGACGAAGTTGGCGAGGCGGCGGAGCGGGGGGTGATTCTTTTTTGAGGGAGCGAAAATAGGTCTAGTCATCCGAGGGAACTGAGGCGGGCCGGGCCGAGAGCTTCGAGGCAGGGTTCGGTGAGACGGGAGCATCGAGCATGCCTCCTCGGATTGCGATCCCTCCGTCGGCGGCGCGCCTTAAGCGGGGACGGGTCTTGGTTTCCATGAAAGTCTTGCGGGCCAGGAGTTCTCCATTGAGTCCGACCTGCGAATAAGCCCACGTCCGCGGAGCAGCGCAATGCAGAACATGGAGGCGATTGCCTTGGTCCAGCTCCGCTTGCGGCTCATCGAAGGCAATCACGCGGCCCAAAGGGTAAGTGCAATAAACCGCGCCGGTGCTCTTATCTTCCACCCGGACGTAAAGCTTCGTGTGGTCCGGGAAGCGATTCGAGAGCACGGAGTAGGTCCGGACTCCTCCCGCACCGGCGAGGCCCGCCGGCACGCCGACCGTCTTCTGCCAGACGGCGCGCGCATCGCCCACGTGGAAGACTTTCGAAGCCGAGTAGAAAAATCTGTTCAGGTCCGCAAAGAAGACGTTTGCCCGGACGTGGTAAGGGCCGAGGTCCTGGATGGGGTAAAGGGGCGTAAGATTGATTTTGCGTGTGACCGACTTGCCAGATTCGATCTGGAGAGGCGGTTCCTCGTTTTGGTTTGAGACCGGCAGGAAACGGCCTTCGTCCTCGGTCACCTCGAAGCCGAACCAACGTTGCCCCTTGTCGTCGCGTAGCTCGATGTCGCGCCCGGCAAGATTGGTGATTTGCACAATCGCCACGACCGGCTCATAGGCGACGTATTGCACGCGCGGAAACCTCAGCTCCACCTGGATCTGCCCCAGAGCGCTGCCAGCAGGCAGCAATGAAAGGGCGAAGACGAGCAGGCGTTTCATCGGGGCGCTAGAATAACGCAACTGGCTTGAGATGAAAGCGAGCCGGTGCCCTTGCCTGCGGGATCAAAAACAGCCGCGGCTAACCGAGCTTGCGGGGCCGGCCAAAGATACTCCAGCGCGTTTCTTTACCTTCCGCAGCGGGCTGCAATCCTTTTGCCGGCGCCGCTCCCACCACTTGCGCATTGCGCCGCGAAACCGCACCGATGATGGCCTCTTCCCAAGGCACCCGAATGGTCTCCGCTGGCGCGCGCACATATTGATCGTAGGCAAATTCGACCGCATCCCACGGGACGATGTGATAAAGCGCCTCCTGGTCGCGCATCGCTCCCTGTTCCGCGTGGATGATTTGGCCGCTCTTTAAAAATACGACGGCGGTTTTTGATCCTTTCACGAATTGCACAGCCCCGCTCCGCCGCGCGAGGCAGAGCATCTGCAGGACATCGAGGGCGTGATACAGATCCTGCCCAACCTGACGCTGCGTCTCCGCGAAGGCGATTGCCTGGAGCAATCGTTCGCCGTCGATCGGCTCGGGAAAGACCTTGGTGTTCGCGAGGTCGAGCCGTTGTTCCGAGGTGGAGTAATCGGGAAGAAACATTGTCTGCAATCCCGCGAATATCTCGCTCAGCGTCCCGCCGAGGGAAAGACCATCCACGCCGTCTCCACGGAGCTGCGTAATGAAGAGCGAGCAACGGCTGACACCACGAGCCCAAGCGAGCGCCTCGCGATCGGAGGCCGCGAAGCCGCAGTGGTGTTCCGTATGTTCCTTCACCATCTCTACCAGGGGCTCTCCGACTTCGGCGTCGCGATGGACGATGAGCACCTGCATTTACTGGGAGGTCAGGGTGAGCGGCGGTGGGAAGAGGTTCAGCAGTTTGGTCGGTTCCGCGCGCACGTCCTGGAGCTGATCATTGTAGTAAACACGGACCTGATAGCCGGCATATTTCCGGTTCGCATCAGATGCGTCCGGTTTCCTGGGCGCAGTGCGCGCTTTTCTTCCCCCGACCGGGGGTGTCACGGCAGCGGCGGCTTCCGTTAGGGCTGCCTCGGAAGAGATGGTGCCATTCTTCAGGCGCACATAACTCACGGCCAGAATCTCCGGATTCGTGCCTTTCCAATCGTGATTCGGGGTGAGCCATTCGTAATTCACTTCCGCATCGGTCAACGCCACCTTGTTGTTGTCGACCGTGTCGTAGAAGTAGACCTGAATCTTTACCTTCGTGTGGTCGACCAGCGTACTGGCGCGGACCTTCACGCCGACGCGCAGGGTAAGGTTCGTCTCCGCGTCCGCATCAGGCGTCTCGGCCACGCTCGCCTCTGTAATACCAAAGGTGGAGCCGTCGGGAATTCCTTCCGGACCGGGGCGCGTGTTACCGGCATCGAGGGGAGAAACGCCGGCGAACCCTGGGCCGGCTGCCGCTGCAGCTGGGGCCGGCGCCACGCCAACCTTCAGTTTCAATTCCGCGAGTTCATAGATCGCGCCCGCGGACGCGCCTATCTCCTGTATTTTTCGCCAGGTTTCATTCGAGCGGGAGAACGCCTGGATTGACTCATAAATCATCGCCATTTCGGCGAGGACGTCGGCGTTCCTCGGATCGCGTTGCAGCGCATCTTGCAGGCGGGCGAGGGCGTTCGTCGTGTCGCCTTTTTCGCGCAAGGCGACCGCTTCCTTTAAAAGCTGGTCGGCGGCGGAAAGCGCGGTCGCGCTCGGGGGAGCTTGCGCGGTCGTTCCGCTGGAAGGAGCAATCGGCGCAGGAGCCGGCTGTGTCGCATGCGCTGACGCCCCACCGGGACGAGCCTGCTCGAGAACGACGGCAGGCGGTGGTGCGGCCGCCTGGCGCGCGGCTCGTGCCTGCCCAAGGTAATGCAAGGCCAGGGCCGCGATCTGTGCGGCTCCGAAAATGGCAACGACTGCCAGAGCGATCGTTAAAGTCCTGTCAGGCCGGCTTGGACTGTAGGTCATCGCGCGCATGCGAAATTCGCCTAACGAGAGATGTCGTTTTGACTCAGGAGCCTGAAATTCTCGCCCAGCAGGACCGAAGTCGCGCAATCGGTGTCGTCCACGTGCAAGGCCAGCGCGGCAAATCCGCGCGGCCGCGTCAGCAGCGAATAGGTGAAGTGCACGTTCACCTCGGCCATGAGAAGGGCGGCGAGCAATTTAGCCAGTTGGCCCGAGACCTCTTTCATCTCGACGATAACCATCGCGCAAACACCGAACGCGACGTCGTGTTCCCCAAAAAGCATTTCGACCCGGTCCGGATCGCTCACCACAATCCGGGCGATCGCGGAATCCGTGGATTCCGAGATGCTGAGCGCGACCACGTCCACCTGGTGCGCATTCAGCAGCTTCACAACATCGAGCATGGCTCCCACTTTGTTCGGGAGGAAAATGGAGAATTGCCGGACGAGTGGTCCATCCATTTTAGAGGTCGTTTCGCGGAACTTGAGAGCCATGAGAGCAGGGAAAGCGGGGGCGAACTATGTCATCGAGGAGCTTTTTTTTGCAAACGATTATTCCCAAGTGCGCCCCTCGTGCGGCCTCGTCCCACACGCTCGATTCATGACCCGCGCAGACAACTGCGCGCGGTGTGATCTTGGGCGGCGCACTCTTGTAGCCTGCTGGTCTTGGCATTCTGCAAAGACGAACTTTTACGGCGTCGAGAGCAGATCACGCCCGCCTTTGTTGTAGGGTGCCGACGAACTCGCCGCTTCGCTCTGTTCAAGCGAATCTTTCAACCTAAACTCGCGGACGATGGATCAGGAAAATGAGTTGATCGCGCAGCGTCGAAATAAACTGGAAAATCTCCAGGCGCGCGGGGTGGCGGCCTTCGGAGCCGCCTTTGAGACGTCGGGGTCGATCAGCACGGTGCGCGAGATGTTTGCGGAGGACGAAACTCTGCGCGCAGCGGGCAGGATCACGGCGCATCGCGACATGGGCAGGAGCCATTTTGTGGATCTGCGCGATGCCACCGGGCGCATGCAGGTCTATCTCCAGACGAAGGAGCTGGGGCCTGATTTGATGGAGATCTTTGGTCTGCTCGACCTGGGTGACTTTCTCGGCGTCGAAGGGACTTGTTTCGTGACCAAGACGGGAGAACGAACCCTCAAGGTGACGAGCTTCCAGGTCCTAGGAAAATCACTTCGACCCCTGCCCGAGAAATGGCATGGCTTGCAGGATGTGGAGGCGCGGTATCGGCAGCGCTACCTCGATTTGTTGACGAACGAACAGTCGCGCGTCGTTTTCGAGAAGAGGTTTCGGCTTGTTCGCGAGATGCGGCGTTTCCTGGAGGATCGCGGTTTTCTCGAAGTGGAAACGCCGATGTTGCAAGCGGTCGCGGGCGGGGCGGCGGCTGAGCCGTTCCGGACTCATCACAACGCGCTCGGGCTTGAATTATATCTCCGCATCGCGCCGGAACTTTACTTAAAGCGCCTGCTCGTGGGCGGCTACACGAAGGTCTTCGAGTTGAACCGAAACTTCCGGAACGAAGGCATCTCGCGCCGGCATAATCCCGAGTTCACGATGCTGGAAGCATACTGGGCGTATGCGGATTTCGAGCAGATGGCGAACCTGGTCGAGGAACTCATTTGTCACCTGGCGGAGACGGTCAGCGGCGGGCTGCAAGTCGAGCACAAAGACGGGGAGGGGAACGTCACACGCACGATCAACTTGACGCGGCCCTGGCGCCGCGCGCGCTATCGAGACCTTATCCGTGAAGTCGATCCGGGCTGGTTCGAATACACGAGCGAACGGCGGCGGGAGCGTTGCGCGGAGCTGGGCGTGGAGGTTCGCCCGCAGATGGCGGACTACGAAGTCACGCAACAGCTCTTCGAAAAACGGATCGAGGAAAAAACTTTCGACCCTCTCTTTGTGACGCATTGCCCCAAGGAATTGGTGCCGCTGGCGCGGCAGAATGCCGAAGACGATTCGCTCGTGGATGTCTACGAACTAATCATCAATGGCCAGGAAATTTCGCCCGGGTACTCGGAGTTGAATGATCCCTTGATTCAGCGTCGCCGGCTCCTCGAGCAAGCCGGCGAGGAGACCCAGGAGCTGGACGAAGAGTTTCTCCTCGCACTGGAGCATGGAATGCCACCCGCGGGCGGGATCGGAATCGGAATCGATCGGCTCACGATGTTGCTGACGGGGGCAGAGTCGATCCGGGATGTCATCCTGTTTCCTCTCCTTAGACCGAGGAAAGGAGCCACGGATTGACACGGATGAAACACGGATGGGGAACAGAACTCTCTTATCCGTGTTCATCCGTGTTAATCCGTGGCTAAAAGCCGCCCGCTGCAAAGGCTGTCTGGCGTGCTACCTTTAGCGACATGGAAACGCCACAGATCACTGCCTACCTGAAGACGCATTGCGGATGGAGCGCCGGAGTCCGCGCCGTACTCTCGAAATACAATCTTCAATACACGGAGAAGGACATCATCCAGAACCCGGCTTTTCGCTGGGAGATGGAAGCGAAAAGCGGCCAGCCTTTGTCGCCCTGCGTCGAGATAAACGGCAAGATGGTTCCCGACGTGAGCGGCGAAGACGTGGAGCGCTATCTGATCGAGAACAAACTTGTGCAGGAGAACGATGTTCAGCCTGGGGTTCCGATCAATGCGCCGTGTCCGCCCGAGCAGCACGAGGCCTCAGCGGTTCGGATGCGCTTCTAATTCCCGCCAGAACTTTGCAGTGCAAGGCGCCGGACTCCGGCGCCTTTCTCTTCGGTGGGCCGAATTGAGCTCGGTCGGACGCTTTCCGGTCCAACAAAAAGCCCCGCGCCTTGCGACGCGGGGCTTTCGTTGAATTAATCTACCGCGTTTAGGCCGTCGGAGTCTTCGCCATCGCCGAGGACGTAATGTCGTCTGCGTTTGCGTTCTTGAAGACTTCCTTCGCGCGATCGACTTGGTCGCCGTCATTCGCGTGCACCGCGATCAGGAAATTGCCTTCCTTGAGCTTGCCTTCGTAGCGTTTGGCTTCGATCTCCGGGATCCCGAGTCCGATGAGGCCGCCAACGATGCCGCCCGTGGTTGCACCAACGGCTGCGCCACTGAGAGCCGCCATGATTGGACCCGCGGCAATGAAAGGGCCCACGCCAGGAATGGCGAGAGCGCCAATGCCGGCGAGCAGACCAAGAACGCCGCCGGCTACGCCGCCGGTGGTTGCACCGGTCGTAGCGCCTTCAGGTGCTTTGGTGGCTTTGACATGACCGATGTCATGCTTTCCTTCGGTGTCCGGCAGGAGGACGGAAATCTCCGAGCTATCGAAGCCGGAGGTCTGGAGACTCTCGACGATTTGCTCCGCCTGAGAGTGCGATTTTGCGATGCAGAAGACTGATGATTTAGACATAAATTTTTGCGTGTTGGATGGGTTGGTTGACGACTATTTTTTCATTTCTTTTACTTCGAGCTGATTCTCAATCTTCGCACTGCCTGCGGCTTTCTTGGCCAGCTCAGCAATCTTCGCCTTCTCGGCGGCACTGTTGACCGGCCCGCGGAGTGTCACCACGCCATTGGCTGTGATGATCTTCACGTTCGTCGCGGTCATGGTGAGGGAATCATCCGCCACGACGGCGCGTCGAATCGCGGCCGTGATTTTGATGTCCTCGGCGCTTTCCGACTGATCTCCGGAAGTTTTTGTGTCGCCGGAGCTGTCTCTTTGGTTCTTGCCAGTGTTGTCCGCGGCGTGCGTCGCGGTGGTGTCGGCCTTCTTCTCCTCAGTCTTCTTGTCTTGCGCGAAGGCGGAGCAGGCTAAGGCTGAGACGCAGAACAAGGATAGGGTAATTCGTTTCATAGTTGTGGGTTACGCCAACGTGGCGTGAACACCTGAAACGTGACTCGGCCCGGCTTTGGTCGGCTTTGCCCTTCGATTGCGGAGAATTCTTCGCCTTCCGTCCACGGCTGCGCCTCCACGCTAGTACGCTTCGCTGCTGTACGCTTAACCGCGATCGGTCGGCGGGGGGACGCTCCCGGCTTTGATCACCGTCATCTTTTCGGGCTGGAGATGCTTCTTAATCGCCGCGTTTACCTCGGGGAGAGATAAGGCGGCGATGCGCTTTGGATACTCATCGAGCCAGGTCACGTCATAACCGCGATGCACGGCGTTCAGCAACGCGCTCGATAAACCATCGGTGGTCGCAAGCCCGACCTTGAAAGTGCCGATCAGGTTGCTCTTCACTCGTTCCAACTCCGCGGCCGTAATCCCCTGCGCGAACCAGCCATCCAGTTCGCGCTTAGTCGATGCCATGCCTTTTTCGAGAAGCTGGGGAGCGAAATTCGCGGTGATTTGCCAATCCCCATCCGCGAACGCATCGCTGCCTACGCCGGCCCGGATTCCATACGTCAGGCCTTCCTTGTCACGGATGTTCGCCATCAATCGTCCCGTGAAACCCTGGCCCAGCGCTGCCGTCCCGATGCGAAGAGCGAGCGCGTCGGGGTCCTTGTATTTGAGGCCGGTCGCCTGTCCGAGGATGACGGTCACGTTCGGCTTGTCAGCCATGGAAATCGTCTGCTCGCGATTGGGCGCCCGGTCGGTGGCTTTCGCGAAATCGGGCATCGTTTTGCCGCCCTCCCAGCCGGCAAACGCCTGCGCAATGGCGCTCTTTAAACCAGCGATGTCGACATCGCCCACGGTCACCAGGGTCGCCTGCAAAGGTCCGTAAAACGCCGTGTGGAATGTCTTTAAATCTTCGATCCTGGCCGATTCAACCGCGGCCAGGAATTCCTTCGTGGGTGGAGCGTAGTTCGGATGACCCGGTGGGAAAACGGTCTCGGAGAATGCCTGATCGGCGCGGTAGTCGGGGCTTTCCAAGGCG
Source organism: Chthoniobacterales bacterium (assembly GCA_013697365.1). Taxonomy (GTDB): domain Bacteria; phylum Verrucomicrobiota; class Verrucomicrobiia; order Chthoniobacterales; family UBA10450; genus JACCTI01. Next base: position 2,441 of record JACCXA010000101.1, on the reverse strand, counting down.
CGCTGCAGTTGACCGGCGATTTGCTTTTTGAGTTTCGCGAATTCCGCTTCGGCGAACGCTGGTGTGCGCAGTTCTTCAGCCAGCAGAGAGAGCACAAGCGGCAGGTCTTTGCTCAAACATTTCCCGGAAAACTCGAGCATCACACCCTGCACGCTAAAGCCGATCTTCGCGCCGATGTTGTCGAGCTTTTGCGCGATCGCGAATTTATCCTGTTTCGTCGTGCCCTTATCGAGCATGCCGCCGACCAGGGTCGGCACTGCCAGATTCTCCTTCGGCGCAAAACTGTCTCCGGCCGGCAGCGAGCCGCGGAAGGTCACGACGTCTTTGACGCCAGTCTGGTAGGCAATCAAATCGATCCCTGCGATTTTTTCGCGGACGACTTTGTCGGCGATTTGCGCAGGCAAACCGGTCGCAAGGAAGGTGCTGAGAAGGGAAAGGAGAAGATGACGTTTCATAGCTTAAAATAGAGGGGGCTATCACGGGGCGCTCGGCTTGGGCTGGCCTTCGCCGCCTTCGGGTTGGTCGGGAGTGACAATCGGGATGAACCAGCCTGTGGTTCGTTTGTCCTCCAGGAAGTAGGAGTTTGCGACGCGTTTCACGTCGCCCGCATTCACCTTCTTTAACGCTTCATCCCCGGTGACGTATAGGGTCCAATCGCCCGTCGCGATGTGTTCATTCAAGGTGCTCGCGACTGCAAAAGATCCATCTCGCCCGTAGGCTGCCGCAGCGAGGATTTGCGCGATGGCAGACGCGACTTCCTCGTCACTGACGCCTTCCTTCTTCACGCGCTCGAGTTCGTCCGCCGCGATTTTCTCGACCTGCTCGTGCGTGCTTCCGGGCGCGAGGTTCGCGTAGAGGATGTGAAGGGAAGCATCGTGGAAAAAACCCGGCTGGCCGCGGACGCCGGTGGTGATGTTCTTGTCAGTCAGAGCGCGGTAGAAGCGGCTGTTTTTGCCCTCGGTCAGAATCACGTCGAGGACCTGCAACGCCGCCTGGTCCGGATGTGTCGCAGCCGGGACTTTATGCGCGAGAGCAACCACGCCGAGCTCCCCGGCACGCCGCACGGTCACGCGGCGCGGTCCGGTTTGATCCGGCTCCTCGGTATACATCGACGGAATCGGTTTCGGAGCTTTTGGAATCGCGGCGTAGAATTTTTTGATCAACTCCAGCGCCTTCGCTGGCTCGAAGTCGCCTATGACTGAGACGGTCGCGTTATCTGGCCAGTAAAACGTGTTGTAAAACTCCTGTAGCTTTTCGATCGGAACCTTTTCGATATCGGTCCGCCAGCCGATGGTAGAGTGATGATAAGGATGCGCCACGTAGGCCGCGGCGTAGATTTCTTTTTCGAGCGCCTGCCCCGGATCGTTCTCGCCGATTTCAAATTCATTCCGCACGACGGTCATCTCCGGCTTCCGATCGGCCTCGCGGAGCCAGAGATTGCGCATCCGGTCGGACTCGATCGCCATATAGCTCTCGAGATTTTCGCTCGCGATATTCGCGTAATAGTTCGTCCGGTCGAGCCAGGTCGTGGCGTTATAAATCCCGCCGACTTTTTCAAGTAACTGATCGACGCTCGTCCCTTTTTCACGATTGAACTTGGGCGTGCCCTTGAACATCAGGTGCTCCAAAAGATGCGTCGCGCCCGTCGTGCCGGTGACTTCGTTTCGCGAGCCGACACGGTAGGTGACCATGAAGGTCAGGGTCGGGCTCGAGTGCTCAGGCAGGAGGAGGACCTGCAGGTTATTGCTCTCGAGCCGGTATTCAGAAATTGGGCCAACCGTTTTGGTGAACGAGAACCCGGCGACTTTGGCGGAGGCGGATTCCGGCGCGGCAGCCGCGGCGCTGATTATTCCCGTGAAGATGACGACGCAGGCAAACTTTCGGTAGATCATAGGGGGTCGAGGGAGGAAAGCGGAGTAAGCCTCACGGGACGACTTGTCCAGAGACAAGCCCGGAGGACGACTCGTTCAGAACAGCTCCGTTCAAATTCCGCCGACTGAGTATCCCCGAGGGGATGACTGAGCATTTTGAGGCATAGGCTGTGCTTTCCATAAAGGCACAATGAACGAGGCAGGGACGGCAATTCAGGAAGCGACCGTTATCGGCGAGGTGACACGCGACGCCCTTGCCGGGACACGGCTTTTTCAACGCTTCACCCTCGAGAAAATCCTGGGACGCTCCGCGAAGGCCACTGTCTGGCTGGCGCACGACGACCGCCTCCAGCATCTCGTGGCTTTAAAGCTCGTCCCGGATAGGACTTTCTCCGACGCTTCCGCGATCGAAAACCTTAGACGCGCGACGCAGCAAGGCCAGCGCCTTTCTCACCCGTACATCGCGCGTATCTTTGACTTCATCGAAGACGCAGACGCGGCTGCGATCTCGATGGAGTACGTCGATGGGCTCACGCTTTCCAATCTACGCCTGCAGAAGCGAGCCAAGTG
>JACCXA010000097.1 GCA_013697365.1 Chthoniobacterales bacterium | reverse complement strand
CGTCTACCGCGTTGCGCCTGTCACGCCCAATGTCGGCACGCTCTCGATCACAAGGGGGCCTGAGGGGAGCAGCATCGTCTCCGGTTTCGGTGTGCCGTTTCAAGCGCACACCGTGCAGGCGACGAATACGCTCGTGGAGCCCTTCGCGACGATCGGGGCGGCCACGGCGGCAGCCGATGGGTCACTGTTTTACGAAGACCCGGGTACAGCAGGTTTGCCGCAGCGCTTTTATCGCATCCAGTATCCCTAGGCTGTTAGGCAGCGCACACCAGGCTTGGCACAGTTTCACTGATCCTTGGTCGAGTGGGTGTGAGGCGGTAGATCTGACTCTGTGATGGGCGGAGACGCGGCTGATAAGATCGCGGCGCTTTCCTGGCCGATGTCCGCGGGGCTGGCCTTGGCTTTTTCAACACCCGTGGGCGGCAACTGCGCGACGCGCGTCGACATTATCATCGCGACGAAAAGCAACGCCGCACCCAGAAACCAGGGCGCACCCGGCACGGTCCAGCCGTGTCGCTGGTCGATGAAGTAAGCGAAGGTAAAAGTGAACAGCCCCGGGCCGACGATTACCGCCAGGCTGCGCACGCTGTTGATCGCACCTTGCAGCTCGCCCTGCTCGGATTCGCTCACCCGCCGGGTCATCATTCCCTGCGCCGCCGGCCCCGAGATCGTCCAGATCATCATGACCGGAATGGATGCGAAGTAGCCGAACCCGGTGCGCGCGAAACCGGCGATGACCATTCCGATTGCGCCAAAAAATTGTCCGACATAGAGCGTTCGGCGTTCCCCCATCTTAGCCACGAGCGGGCCCACCAGACCCGCCGAAATCGCGACCGAGCAGATGCCGACGACGGCCAGCGAGAGGCCGACCATGCCCTCGTTCCACGCGTAGCGAAAAATGGCGTAGAGCGCCCAGACGTTGAAGACTTCGTGCGCCACGTAGCCGATAAACTGAATGCTCGCGAGCTGGAACAACTCCGGATGCGAACGCAGCAGCACGAGCGAGCCGAGCGGATTTGCGCGGCCCAGGGTGAAAGCCTTTCGCTTTTCCGGTGGGAGCGACTCCGGCACGAAGAAGTAGCCGTAGGCCGCATTCGTCAGGCTCAATCCCGCCGCGACCCAGAACGGCAGCCGCGGGTCGGAAGTCCCGAGCAATCCGCCCAGCGCCGGGCCGAGCACAAACCCAACACCGAAGGCCGCCCCGATCATGCCAAACGCGCCCGCGCGTTTCTCCGGCGCGACTACATCGGAGATGTAGGCCATCGCCGTTGAAATGCTCGCGGCGGTGATCCCGGCGATGACCCGGCCGAGGAACAACCACCCAAGCGTCGGCGCCAGGGCCATCACGATGTAATCCAGCCCGAGCCCGAGATTCGAAAGCAGGATAATGGGCCGCCGTCCGAAACGGTCCGACAACACGCCTAGCACCGGCGAAAAGACGAACTGCATCAGCGCGAAAACCGTTCCAAAAATGCCGAACCACTTCGCGGCGGAAGAAGCATCGCCGCCGAGAAAATTCAGGACCAGGGTCGGCAGGACAGGCGCGATCAACCCCAGCGCCAGCATGTCGAGCGCGACAGTAACGAAGATGAAAACGACCGCGGCTTTTCGTGGCTTCATATCCTGCCGCCCTGCTTTGCGAATGTTTGAGACGCTGCACCGCGCAGGCTGCGCGTCATTCTACTTCCACTTCGATGCCGCCAATCCAGCGCGCGATAAGGTTGTAAAGCGCCGCGCTAATGATGCCGAGGATGAACCCCATCACGCCATAGACCACGGGCATCAGCAAACCCATCACAACCAGACCTCCCAAGGCGGCCGCACCGGCCGCCGCATTCTCCTGTGCCTGGGTCTGTGCGAAGGCGCCAACCAGGCCCGCAATAACAAAGAAGGGAAGAAAGATCAATCCCATCAGCCCATAGGGTACGCCCATCATTTTTCCGAATTGCAGAGGCGCGATGCGTTTCAGTTTGCGTATCATATGTCCGTTGTGTTCACCCGGTGAGATCACGTCAAGCATGGACAGATTCCAGATCACGAATCTAGACTCGCAGCCGTGCCGAGGTTTCAGCGTCAGATAAGAATGGGATGACTGCCTCTCGCGAGAACGATTACGTGCTCGGCACGCGTGACGAAGAAGTCGAGCGGCTCGGACTCCAGCACCGCGTCTGGCGCTCAGTCGTCACTGAATGCTGGCAGCGCGCAGGCCTGACGCGCGGCTGGCGGGTGATCGATGTTGGCGCCGGCCCTGGCTACGCCACCGTCGATCTGGCCGAGATCGTCGGGCCGACCGGAGCCGTGCTGGCGGTCGAGCGTTCCGCCCGCTTCCTGAATGCCGCGCGCGAGAGGTGCGGCGGGCGCGGACTCAGTCACGTCGAATTTCTTGAAGCCGACCTGATGGATGTCTCGTTAGGCGAACTCCGTTTCGACGCCGCCTGGTGCCGCTGGGTCGCATCCTTCGTTTCCTCACCGCAGAGGCTGATCGAGAACATCGCCGCGGCTTTGCGGCCGGGCGGGGTGGCGATCTTCCACGAATACAGCGACTACGGGACATTTCGGTTCATGCCCCGGCGCGCCGCGCTGGAGAGCTTTTGCACGGAGACGATGGAAAGCTGGCGCGGGGCCGGTGGCGATCCAGATGTCGCGCGGACCATGCCGGCGTTGCTGGCCGCGGCGGGCCTGCGCGTCCTCGAGATCCGGCCGATCGTGCGCACGGTCTCGCCCCGCGACTACACGTGGCAGTGGCCCGCGCGCTTCATCGAGATCAACCTTGAGCGCTTGCAGGAACTCGGGCGGGTCACACCCAAGTGGGCGGCGGACGTCGTGCGCGAGTTCAAAGAAGCGGAGGCGGACCCGAACTCCTGGTTCACGACGCCGATGTTTCTCGAGATTATTGCGCGGCGTGAGTAGCGGGATTCCCTGGATTTTGTCGTCCACAGATTTCGCGGATTTACGGAGATTCAAGCAGAGGTAATTCGTTCCGGACTCAATCTGTGAAAATCTGCGTTCATCTGTGGACAAAACTGCTTCTGGGCTCCTTGCCGCTCGCAGCGGGGTCCGTTTCGGCGCAGAAGTCGACGCTCCTCCGGCCCGCTAGCGTTTTCGATGGGCAGGAACAGCATGCCGGCTGGGCGGTTCTCGTGACAGGCGATAAGATCACCGCAGCCGGACCGGCGGCTGAGATCAATTTGCCGTCAGACGCGCGCACGATCGACCTCCCCGGCCAAACGCTCATGCCCGGCCTGATCGAAGGGCACGCGCACCTGCTCCTGCATCCTTATAACGAGACGGCCTGGAATGAGCAGGTGACAGACGAGTCAAACGCCTTCCGAGTCGCGCGTGCGACGGCCCATGCCCGCGCAACGCTGGAGGCGGGCTTCACCACCGTGCGTGACCTCGGAACGGAGGGGGCCGGGTATGCCGATGTTGGATTAAAACAGGCCATCGATGCCGGCGTCATCCCCGGTCCACGACTGCTCGTGGCCACGCGCGCCATCGTCGCGACCGGCAGCTACGGGCCGAAGTACTCGACCGATATCGATGTCCCGCAAGGGGCCCAGGAAGCGAGCGGTGTGGAAGAAGCGATGCGCGTGACGCGCGAGCAGATCGGAAAAGGAGCCGACCTCGTGAAGGTCTACGCCGATTATCGCTGGGGCAAAGACGAGCCGGCGCGGCCGACTTTCTCGCAGGAGGAACTGAATGCCATTGTGCAGACGGCCCGTTCCGCCGGTCGGCCGACGATCGCGCACGCGACCACGCCGGAAGGGATGCTCCGTGCGATCAATGCTGGTGTCGAAACGATCGAGCATGGCGACGATGGCACACCGGAAATCTTTCGGCTCATGAAACAGAAAGGCGTCACGCTTTGTCCGACGGTCGCGGCGGGAGATGCGACCCTCCGTTATCGAGGCTGGAAGAAAGGCACAGATCCCGATCCGCCGCGCCTGCAGCAGAAACGTGTCAGCATGAAGGCAGCGCGCGAAGCTGGGGTGGCGTTCGCGATGGGCGGCGATGCCGGTGTCTTCGCGCATGGTGAAAACGCGCTCGAAATGGAATTGCTCGTGGACGAATACGGCTTCTCCCCTCTGGATGTGCTTCGGCAGGCGACGAGCGGCAACGCCGGCCTCTTTCATCTCGCCGATCGCGGCAGCGTCCGCGCTGGTTTGCTCGCGGACCTGGTTGCGGTCGCCGGGGACCCAACGCGTCACCCGGCAGTTCTCCGCGAAGTGCGACTGGTCATGAAAGGCGGCGTGCTCTTACGCCAGCCGTAGCGAACTCCTTTCAGGCGCGCTCTACCCGCATCGTGTAACAGCCGTGAGTCACGCTTCGGACCTGCACGAAGGCAACGTTATCGTCTCCAAGTAGGCGCTCGATCGCGGT
>JACCXA010000095.1 GCA_013697365.1 Chthoniobacterales bacterium | reverse complement strand
CAATCGGTAATGGGGTCGGTATTTCGGCGTTCGCGCCCCCCAATCTCCTGATCGGCGGCACCGCTGCCGGAGCTGGTAATGTTATCTCGGGTAACGCAGGGTCCGGGATCGCTTTGGCGGCTGCGCCTAACGCGCTCGTCCAAGGCAACCTGATTGGCACACAGAAAGATGGCATCAGCCCGCTGGGTAACGGAGGAAGCGGCGTTGCCCTGGGATTTCAGACCGGTGGCGCTTTCGGTGGCGGACCCGACACGATCGGTGGAACGGTGGCAGGGGCAAGGAATACCATTGCGTTCAACGGCGCCGCGGGAATTCATGCCATCGTCGGCTTCTTCGGAGGCAGTGGTAGCGCCGGGCAAGGACAGCATACCATCCTGGGAAATTCGATCTTCTCTAATGGCGGGTTGGGCATCGACCTTGGCGGGGTCGGACCCAACGATACCGGGGACGCCGACGGTGGCATCAACAGCGGGCAGAATTTCCCGACGATTACGTCGGTCACAAACGGTGGTGGCAACACCGCCATCGCTGGGACGCTCAACAGCAACGCGAGCACGAATTATCGCATCGAATTCTTTGCCAATGACGCCATCGATCCGAGCGGATTCGGGGAGGGGCAGACTTTCCTCGGTTTCGTCAATGTGACGACCAACGCGAGCGGGAACGCCAGCTTCAACGCGAGTTTCCCGCAGATCGCGGCGGGCAAACGCGTCACTTCCACCGCCACGAACGCGAATGCGAGACCTCCGAGTTTTCAGGAACGCCCAGTCAGCTCCTGAACATCTCAACCCGGCTGCGCGTGCAGACCGGTGACAATGTTTTGATCGGTGGTTTCATTGTCACGGGCACGCAACCCAAGAAGGTGATCATTCGCGCCATCGGTCCCTCGCTCACCGTTCCCGGCAAGCTGGAAAATCCGACGCTCGAATTGTTCGGTCCTTCCGGACCCATCACCGCCAATGACAACTGGATGGATGCTCCCAATAAACAGGAAATCATCGACAGCACGGTGCCGCCGACGAACAATCTGGAATCGGCAATCCTGACAACTCTGCCGGCTAACGCTTCTGTCTATACCGCGATCGTCCGTGGTGCCGGTAATACGACGGGGGTCGGTCTGGTCGAGGTTTACGATTTGGAATCGACGGCCGCTTCCAAGCTGGCGAACATTTCCAGCCGAGGATTTGTGGAGATTAATAACGACGTCATGATCGGTGGATTTATCATTGGGCCCAGTTCGCAGAAGGTGATCGTTCGTGCGATCGGCCCATCGCTGCCAGTGTCCGGCAAGTTGGAGGATCCGACGCTGGAGTTGTTCGACCAAAACGGGAATTCAATCGCGCAGAACGACAACTGGCGCACCGGGAGCCAGGAGGCGGAGATCATCGCCAGCACGGTGCCGCCGACGAATGACCTGGAGGCGGCCATTGTCGCTACTCTCCCGCCCACTCTACATACCGCGATTGTGCGCGGATCAGGTGGCAGCATTGGCGTGGCGCTGGTGGAAGTTTATGCGCTCGAATAATTAACCACGTTCCCTGTCGTAATCGGATTCGCGAGCGTTTCGCCGCCGTTCCAGTCGCGGCTAGCGCTGCACCCGTTCGCTGGAATGTTCTACGGAATTGCCAAATTGATTGGAAGAGCCTAAGGACCCCGCGCTCGCTATTTCAAACCTTAAGCTCTTACCAATAAAGTCTTGCGAGAGAGACCTGTTGCCGACCGAAGTCGTCAACATGCTTAGAGAACCACAAATGAAACCTTCCCCAAAATTCTTCTTGATCGTCGCAATCTGATTTTTTCAACGCTGAATGCTGAGCAGCAGCTTGTGCAAGAAAACGGCATGCTCTCGCCCGGCACTGCCGGCAGCGAGGACTTCCTCACATTTTGGCGACACTCCCGGGATTCGTCTCCGCCGGGGCGCATTGTTCACAGTTCAAACTCAACTAAGCGGTAGCCAGCATACGAATAGTGCGCTCGGCTCCAAGATAGGAGAAATCGGTTCAACTACGCGGCGGTGATCCTTTTTTTTTCGTTTTCTCGAAAGTTCGGACGCACCGGAGTGGTTTTCGATTCCCATGAAACGAATCATTCAGCGCAACGCCGAGATCATCCGCCGCCTGCACGGTGAGGTTCACGAGCGGGCGAAACGACGCTCCGAAAGCCCGGAGGCGATGGCCGCGTGGGAGCAGGCGTGCGCCAGATTTCATTCGGGTTATGACTCGCTGGCGTTCCTGGTGGACCTGCGGCGGGGTTGGAGTGTCTCGCGCAGGGCGACATGGCGACGGCGGAAACGGCCATCGCTTACCTCGAGCTGCATCCCTATTTCTTTCGTTCCAAGTTTAATGCGACACGGGTTATTCGCCTTCTGAAGAAGCTCGAACTGAGGCCCGATCTTCAGTTGCGTCTAAAAGCGGTGAGAGCGGCCGCAGCGAAACGAAAACGTGACAAGGCAAATGGCCCGGAGTGACTCCCTTCCGGGCGGACGTACGGTTCCTTTATTGCACGGCGCGACGCAACGCCTTGGTCCAGCACTTGCCTGGGAACCCACTGACAACGTGCATGACACGCACCAGTCTCCGGTTTGCGCCGTTGGCCGATCTGTGTTCTTTCGCTGCCGTGGCGATTGAACTAACAGAGCCTCCAGGTCAGAGACCGGGCACGGTCGCGATCATCGGCGCCGGCGGCCGTCTCGGGAAGGCGATCCTGCGCAAACTCGGGCGAACCGCCGATGTCATCGGTTTCACCCATGAGGAGCTGAATCTCGCGGACACAGAAGGTCTGCGGAAGACGCTTCGAGCGCTGGAATTTGACCTCATGATCAACGCGGCCGCGCAGACGAACGTCGACCGTTGCGAATCGGATTCGACGACAGCCTTTGCGGTGAACGCGCAGGCGCCCGGCGTGCTGGCGGAAATCTGCCGTGAGAAAGGCGCTCGCTTCATCCACATCAGCACGGATTACGTGTTCGATGGTGAAAAACGGGAGCCTTATCGTGAAGAGGACGAAGCCCGACCACTCAGCGTCTACGGCGAATCGAAGCTGGAAGGGGAGCAGCGTGTTCTGGCTGTCAATCCCGATCACCTCGTCGCGCGGCTCTCGTGGGTCTTTGGCCCGGATCGTCCGAGCTTCGTCGACTGGATCGTAGAACAAGCCCGCCAGCACGAGCAGGTGGAGGCGATTGCGGACAAGATCTCCACGCCAACTTACACACTTGATATCGCGACGATGTTGCAGCCTTTGCTCGCAAGCTCCGTGGGCGGTGGCGTTTGGCACCTGGCCAATCATGGCGGGTGCAGCTGGCGGGAGTTTGGGCAGCACGCGCTCGATTGCTGTCAGGCCGAGGGCATGGCGCTGCGGGCGCGCCGGGTTGGGGCCGTTTCCCTGCGTGATATGAAGAGCTTCATCGCACGCCGCCCCATCTACACAGTGCTCGCCACTGAAAAGTATGAGCGACTCACAGGGCAAGTGCCGCGTGATTGGCGCGAGGCAGTGGCGGATTATGTGCAGACGCATATCGCGCGGGGCGCGCGTCTGATTTCGGCGAGCGATGGCCTTGATAGGCCCAGCGGCGGGGGCGGGGGACGGTTGACAGAAAATGCCTAAGCCTCTTTGCTGCCGGATGAATCTGATCGCGAAAAATTTCCTCGGCGCGGTGTTCTTCGGCACGCTTGTCACGGCGCAGGCACAACTCGCGTGGGAACAGCAACAGATCGAGCTGCGCCCGAAAGCCGGCGACACGGAGGCGGTCGCTAATTTCAAATATGAAAACAAGGGATCGAAGCCGGTTCGCATCAACAATGTCCGGAGTTCCTGCGGTTGCACGGTTGCTTCCTTAAAAAAGAACGAAGTAGCGCCTGGCGAAAAAGGAGAAGTAACTGCGACATTCAAGATCGGCGGGCGCACGGGCGTGCAGCAAAAGACCGTCACAGTGGAGACTGACGATGCCGCGCAGCCGGTAACCAATCTTGTCTTGAAGGCCGTCATCGAGCCCGCCGTCGTGCTCCAGCCCGTGATGGTTTATTGGGAGAGCGGTGAAGCGCCGAAGCCTAAGACAATCACGCTGAAGGCGAACAAAGATGTCTCGATCACGAAGGTGGATGTCGGCTCTTCTGCGCCTGAGTTCACGACCAGGGTGGAGAAAGGATCCGCGCCCGGAGAATTCACCATCAGTGTCCAGCCCAAGGACACGAGCCGTGGCGTGAATGCGACCCTGACCATCAAATCCGATCTTCCACAGCCAGTCTACGCCAGTGCGCGGGTTACGCCGCCGGCTGCGTCGACTGCTCGTTAGGCTGTGAAGCGAACTCTGCTTGTCGAGGCCCTGCTTTTGCTGGGCCTTGCCTCCCTGCCCGCGATCGGCCAGGCATTATATTTGCGCGAGGAGGTCTCGTGGCATGCGCCCGCCGTTGCGAAAGACGAGGTCCTGCTCGAGGAGGCATTGGGATGGGGAGATTCTCTTCTTTGGGTCGATGCCCGGCCCGATGCGCAATTCGAGAGCGAGCATATCCCGGGTGCCCTTTTGTTGAACGAGGATCGCTGGAACGAATTATTGCCAGCGCTGCTGACGACGTGGGGACCGGAAAAGAAGACCGTCGTTTATTGCAGCAGCCAAAGCTGCGCAGCTAGTCATGATGTGGCCCGGCGCCTTCGGGAAGAAGCGACCTTGAAGGATGTCTACGTTCTGCATGGTGGGTGGGAGGCGTGGCTGGCGGCGAAGAAATGAGCAGCTCGCCGCATGTGCAATCTCCGCTCATGGGTGTGCAACGCGGCACGCCGCGGCGTTCGCCATTGTGGACGGCCCTGGCGGTGATCCTTGGCCTCGTCTTCATCTACACGGGCGTCCTGAAAGCCTGGGATCCGATCGCTTTCACGCGCGACATCCAAAACTTTCACATCCTCCCGTGGCCCGTGGGCGTGCGGGTGGCGTTCTATTTGCCCTGGCTGGAAATACTCTGCGGTTTGGCCTTGTTGACGGGCTATTTGCGCGGGGGGGCGCTGGCCATTCTCAGTTCGCTCATGGTGATTTTTATTGGCGCCACGATCGCCGCAAAAGTGCGCGGCATCGATCTGGACTGCGGCTGTTTCGGCAACGCGACGAAGAATCTCCCCTTCACCTGGCACCTCGTGATCGACTTCGCGCTCCTCGCCGGCTTGCTGGCTCTTTGGTCGCTCTCGCCGCGCGATCAACCCCACCGCTGACGTCTGCGGCGCCTCCGCTTCACACGGCCTCGGGCGTGCCACGCCCGCATCTCATTCCCACTCGATCGTGCTCGGCGGCTTGCTCGAGATGTCATAGCAGACGCGATTGACGCCTGCGACCTCGTTGATGATGCGCCGCGAGATCCGGGCCAGCAACTCGTAGGGCAAACGCACCCAGTCCGCCGTCATCCCGTCCTGGCTTTCCACGATGCGAATGGCGACCGTGTCTTCATAGGTGCGCTGATCGCCCATCACGCCGACTGAGCGCACCGGCAGGAGGACGGCGAAAGATTGCCAGACACGGTAATACCAATCGGCCGCTTCCATTTCGCTGGTCACGATCGTATCCGCCTCGCGCAAAATCTGGAGACGCTCCGGTGTGACTTCGCCCAGGATCCGCACCGCCAGACCTGGACCAGGAAACGGCTGGCGATAGACGACCTCTTTCGGCAAACCCAGCTGCAAGCCCGCCTGGCGCACCTCGTCCTTGAACAATTGACGGACCGGCTCCACGAGCTCGAAGTGCATTTTCTCCGGCAGCCCGCCCACATTGTGATGGCTCTTGATGACGTGCGCCGGATTGCCGCCGATCGCGACGCTTTCGATGACGTCCGGGTAGAGCGTTCCTTGGGCGAGGAAGCGATACCCGCCGTGCTCGCCCGAGCCGTTCGCTTGATCTTCCGCGAGCAACTCCTTCGTCGCGCGCTCGAAGACAGCGACAAATTCGTTGCCGATAATCTTCCGCTTCGTTTCCGGATCGGTGACTCCTTTAAGCAATTCGAGAAAGCGTTCGGAAGCGTCCACGTATTTGAGCCGCACATGAAAATTCTCGCCGAAGACGCGCTGCACGATCTCTTCTTCGCGCGAACGAAGCAGTCCGTTGTTTACGAAGATGCAGGTCAGCTGATCGCCGATCGCCTTGTGCAGCAAGGCCGCGACGACGGAGGAATCGACGCCGCCGCTTAACCCGAGCACCACTTTCTGATTGCCCACCTGCCGCCGCACCAGGTCACAGGCGGTTTCGATAAACGAGCCCATCGTCCAATCCATCGCGCAGTGGCAGATGTGGAAGACAAAATTCTGGATGATCTCTTTGCCCCGAGGTGTGTGGGCCACCTCCGGATGAAACTGCAGGCCGTAGATCTGCGTCTCCGGATTCTCGATGGCGGCGAAGCGCGAGTTCTCCGTGTGCGCGGCGGCGCGGAACCCTGGCGGCAAGGCGGTCACTTTATCGCCATGGCTATTCCAGATATCGAGCTGCGCCCCGATCCCGTGAAATAACTCCGACCCATTCGCCACATGCAGCATGCCGGCGCCGTATTCGCGCTGAGCACTGAACTCGACCTGACCGCCGAGATGTTGCGCCATCAATTGCATCCCATAGCAGATGCCGAGCATGGGAATGCCTAACGAGAAGATGGCCGGATCGAGTTGGGGAGCGCTTGTGTCGTAGACACTGGCCGGACCTCCGGAGAGGACGATGCCGTTCGGCTTCAGCTCGATGACTTCAGCTGCCGGGATATCGAACCGGACAATCTCCGAGTAAACCTGGCACTCGCGAATGCGCCGCGCGATGACCTGGGTGTATTGCGAGCCGAAGTCTAAAATTAGAATCTTCGAGTGCGCGGCCGGCGTCGACATCGTGCGCTATTCGCGTGGAGTGGGCCGGCCTTCGCGCGGCTTTACATAAGGATCATTGGTCCGATCCATGTCGGGAGTGAGCTGGCCTTCGCCGCTCACTCCGCGGCGGAGCTGCTCCTGGAACTCGTCCGGCGTCGGACCTTCGCTGGCGCAACCGAGGAAGCAAAGCGTCGCAACGCTCAGGAAGAGGGTGAAAAGTGCTCTCACCCGGCCAAAGTAAAGGCCTCACTTCTCATTGCAAGGAAATGAGGGGAGAGGGTTCAGGTTTCAGGTTTCGGGGTTCAGAAAAGCAAACGACTTTCACGCGTCTGAACTCCCGAACCCTGCCGAGAAACGTTCCTGCTCGCTGAAATGTTCCGAATCTTATGATCGCGCCGGAAGTGCTGCTCCAGGGATACCGGTTGGGAGTTTTCCCGATGGGAATGGAGGACGGTTCTATTGAGTGGTTCTCGCCCGATCCACGCGGGATTATCCCGTTGGCGGAATTTCACATTCCGCACGCCTTGGAGCGCACTCTTCGCAAAGGCCTTTTTGAGACGCGGATCAACAGCGCCTTTACGCGGGTCATGCGACGCTGTGCCCAACGCGATGAGACCTGGATCAACATCGAGATCATCAAGAGCTACACGCATCTGCATGAGCAGGGGCATGCGCATTCGGTCGAGACGTGGCAGGAGGGGCGACTGGTTGGCGGATTATACGGCGTCACGCTGGGCGGCGCGTTTTTCGGAGAGTCGATGTTTCACGATGTCACCGACGCTTCGAAAGTCGCGCTCGCCACGCTCGTAGAGCGTCTGCGCGCGAGGAACTTCGTTTTGCTCGACACGCAATGGCTCACACCTCATCTGCAGCGCTTCGGTGCAATTGAAGTCTCGCGTCGACAGTACATGCATCTCCTGACGCGCGCGGTCGCGCTCGCGCGCACATTCGAAGGGAACGAGTAGACGGCGCCGCTCCAGCCCGCCAGGTAAGCAGCGACAGTGCGGCGGTATCGCTTGCCCAGTCCTTGGAATTTTGCATAGTGACGCCCCGGTTGCTGATGCGCGCTCGCGCCTCCTCGACCGCTGACGGCTGGATAGCTCAGTTGGTAGAGCAGAGGACTGAAAATCCTCGTGTCGGGGGTTCAATTCCCTCTCCAGCCACCACCACTTTTCACAGGGGACACCTATAAAAACGGTTCAAAAAGCGCGCTTCGCCCCGATCACCCTAAAACGCAAGTTTAGGCAAGTTTCGGCAACCTAAGTGT
>JACCXA010000140.1 GCA_013697365.1 Chthoniobacterales bacterium | reverse complement strand
GGAACTGGTCGGAATCGATGAGACGCGACTCGAAGCCGAGCCAGATCCGCAGACCGTTGACCCCGCCCTAAGACACGATCTCATGCATGCGCTCAGCCTTCTTCCGCTCCACGAGCGCACCGCCGTCCTGCTGTGCTGTCAGAATGGGCTCTCGCATGACGAAGCGTCGCGCGTCCTCGAGATTCCCCTCGGCACGGTGAAAACAAATGTGCTGCGCGGCCGAGAAAAGTTGAAAAAGACGCTCGCGATGTGGGAGAATGTCTGAGCCATGGCGGAGCAACTGCAAGAAGACTGGCTGGACGCGCGCTTGCGCGACGAAGCTGTCTACATCGACGACGACGGATTCACCGGGCGCGTCGTGCAGCAGTTGCCCGCACGGCAGCAGTCGCGTTTGTCGCGTGCTGTGATCCTGCTCGCGGTCACGCTCGTCGCATGCATCGTCGCTTATCTGATTTCGGGCCGGGGAATGTTCCTGACGCACACCGCGGAGTTTCTGGTCGCGATGCCGCTCGCGACGGTCTGTGCGATCGCGGGCGCGTGTGCTCTGCTTGTGACGGTCGTAGGTGCTTCGGCGGCGTTCGCGAAAGCGCGTCTGTAGCACATCTTCTTTTTCGTAGCGACGGTCTATGACCGGCGAATCCCTGCGAAGGGTTATGTCTCCGGCGGAAGCCCTCGGTAGTCAGAGACCGCCGCTACAGCAGACGGGCGGCTTCCACATCACGTCCGATTTGTGCGATTAACGCGTCTACGTTCGCGAATTTTTGCTCCGGCCGCAGGAAGCGCACGAACCGCACCTCAACATCCTCGCCGTAAATCTCGCGCTTCAAGTCGAAGAAATGCAGCTCCAGAAGCCGCTCTGACTTAGCAGTTTCCACTGTCGGGCGATAACCGAGATTGGCCACTCCACGGAAAATAGCTCCGTCGAGTTTCGCTTCCGCGGCGTAAACCCCGTTGGGCGGGAATTGCTCGCTGTGCGCGCTGAGGTTCGCGGTCGGAAAACCCAGCTTGCGTCCGAGCTGCACGCCGCGTTTCACCGTCCCCAGAATTGTGTATTCGCGTCCGAGCATTTTCGCCGCGGTCGCAAAGTCCCCTTTCTCCACGGCGCTTCGAATCGCCGTGCTGCTCACGACAACGCCATCGACGGCAACAGGTTTGATTCCGATAACGTCGAATTGGTGCTCCGCGCCGAGTTTCTGAAGCAGCGCAAGGTTGCCCGCGCGATTCCTGCCAAACGACCATTCGTGGCCGACGCAAATTTGACGCAAGGGCCGCGCTTGCCTGACAAGATCCCGGACAAACTCCTCTGGCGGTGTGGCGGCGAACTGCAGATCGAAGGGCACCACGAGCAGATGGGCCACGCCGAGATCGCGAATGAGCGCGATCTTGTGCTGCGTTGCGGTGAGGAGATGCGGCGCCTCGCTGGGGCGCAGCACTTTTGCCGGATGCGGATCAAACGTGACGACGACCGGCGTCCCACCTGCAGCTCTAGCCTGCCGCGCTGACGTCGAGATAACGGCCTGATGTCCCAAATGCACGCCATCGAAAACGCCGATGGCGGTAAAGAGCGGACCGTCGAGTCGCGAAAGTTCTGGAATGGAGCGCAGGACCTGCATCGCCGCTCCCTTCAGAGCACGCCTGTGATCCGACCGTGAAGAAAAAGAGAGCCACGGATCAACACGGATTTAAGCGGTTGGGGAAAGCCATCCCGGTTCCTAATCCGTGTTTCATCCGTGTTCATCCCTGGCGAAAAGCTCTCCTTACGCGCCGCGCATTCGCGAGACTTCCGGTAGCGTCAGGATACGTCCGAGAATATCCACCGGATCAACATTCTGTATCTCTTCCACCGTGACCGCGCCATCCACGGCAAAACGCCCGGAGCGCGTGCGACGCAAGTCCTTGAGATGTGCGCCACAGCCCAGCGTTGCGCCGATGTCGTGCGCGTAGGTGCGAACGTAAAAGCCTTTGCTGCAGTTCACACTGAAGTCGATCTCGGGTGCAGCGATCCGCTGAATCTTGTAACCGTAAACGTGCACGAGCCGCGGCTCCCGCTCGACCGTTTTTCCCTGGCGCGCCAGCTTGTAAAGAGGCACGCCTCCCTGTTTGATCGCTGAAACCATCGGCGGCATCTGGTAGAAGTCGCCGCGATACTTTTCAAACGCTGCGCGCACTGTTTCCTCGGTCAGCGACGGCACTGCCTTCTCTTCCAGAATTTGCCCGGCGCGGTCCTGGGTATCTGTCGTGGCTCCCAGCGTGAGTGTGCCGGCATACTCCTTGTCTTCGCTCATGAGGAGATCCTGGATCTTCGTCCCGCGTCCGAGCGTGAGCAGCAGCAAACCTGTCGCGATGGGATCAAGCGTTCCGCAATGACCGACCTTCTTGATCTGCAAACGACGCCGGACAAGCGCGACAACGTCGTGCGATGTCATGCCCGCCGCTTTATCGACGAGCAGGACGCCGTCCGGAGTGGCTGTTAGGGACATGGTGCGAGGTTGAACCGGAAATCGTTGAACCGTTGAATCGTGGAATAGGTAAGGCGTCTCGGTCGATTCAACGATTCAACGATTCAACAGCCGCACAGATCGCCTCCATGACCCGTTCTTCCACTTCCGGCAAAGTCCCCCGAGCGCGCGCTCCCGCGGCCATCTTATGCCCGCCGCCGCCAAACTTCTGGCAGATCGCGCTGACATCTGCGGCGGCGTCCTTCGAGCGCATGCTCACGCGCACTTTGCCCTCGATCAGTTCCTCGAAAAATACCGCGACAATGACGCCCTCGATCGCACGGAGGTGATCGATCAAGCCTTCGTTGTCTTCGGGGAAAACGCCGAGCTTCTGCGCGACCTTCAAGCTGAGACTGAAGCTCGCCACCCGCCCGTCCGCGACAAAGCGCATCGTGCCGAGTAATTCCCGCAGTAGTTCAACCCGTCGCCGCGGATAGCTCTCGTAGAGCAGCTGGCTGACCCTCCCGACGTCGACGCCACACTTGAGCAACTCAGCGCCGATCTGAAACGTGCGGGCGGTCGTGTTCGGATACTGGAAAGAGCCGGTATCGGTCGAGATAGCGACGAAAAGATTCTCCGCAATGCCGGAGTCGATCGGCAAACCAGCATCGGAAAGAAATTCAAATAAGATTTGCCCGGTGGCCGGGGCGCTCCAGTCGATATGGGCAAGATCCCCGTATCCGGGATTACTGACATGGTGATCAATGTTGATCCATCGCGGCGCGCTGACTGCCTCGCCCGCCAGGCCGAGTCGCTGCTGTGTGGCCGTATCGAGCGCAATGCCAAGATCAAACGTCGACGGTTCCGTCGGCGGTTTCTCCAGCATATCGCTGCCAGGGAGAAAAGCGTATTTCTCCAGCATTCCGTCTTCGTTCCAAACGGTGACATTTTTGCCGAGCTGTTTGAGCGAAAGCGCCAGAGCGAGTTGGCTTCCGAAAGCGTCGCCATCCGGCCGCACATGGCTCAGGATCGCGATGCTCTCAGCCTGGCGGATCGCACCCGCGATCTCCGTGAAGCTGGCATTCGTCACGGCCGGAGCGGCAACGTCAATGCTCACGCGTTTGCTTGTCGTCGTCAGGGTCGCTCTCCGCAGGCTCGCTGCCGACGGGCTCGATCTCCTGCAAAATCTGAAAGACACGCGCTCCGCGCTCGGTCGAATTATCGAGATGAAAGACCAGGTGCGGCGTGTATTTCAACACAACCTTCTTCGTCAATTCCGCCTGCAGGAGGACACGATTTTCATCCAGCTTTTCGATCACCGCGTGGCCTGAGCCCTTCCCCAAAACGCTCACGAAGACGTGCCCGTTCTTGAGATCGGGTGTGACGTCCACCTGATTAATCGTGACGAGAACATCCTCGAACGTCAGCTCCCGAGTAATGATCGTGCTGAGCTCGCGCCGGACGACTTCGTTCACGCGGAGCATTCGATGTTTCATCTTGTAGCCGCCTCGCTGTGTCGAGGCGTCTCCGTGGCCACACGGCGACACAGCGCCGTGGCTACAGTGCTCACAATTTCTGTGCGACCTGCTCGAGTTGGTAGCACTCGATGATGTCGCCGGCCTGATATTCGTTGAAGTCTCCCAGCTTGATACCGCATTCGAGACCAACGCGGACTTCCTTCACGTCGTCCTGGAAACGGCGCAGCGTGGATAAGCCTCCATCGTAGACCGGCTGGCGGCGTCGCAGAACACGAGCGCGTGCCGTACGAGCGATGCGGCCATCGGTGACAAGGCAGCCTGCCACAATTCCCTTGGTCAGTTTGAAGACCTGTTTGACTTCGGCGTGGCCAATGACCGTTTCGCGATGCTCAGGATCGAGCATCTCCGCCATCGATTCCTTAATCTGATCAAGCAACTCGTAAATGATGCTGTAGAGCTTCACCTGCACCGCTTCGCGCTTGGCCACATTTACCGCCATGCTCTCGACCTTGATGTTGAAGCCAATCACGACAGCGTTCGACGCGCTCGCGAGCAGAATATCATTTTCAGAGATCGGCCCCACGCCGGCGTGGACGATCTCCAGATCGATCTTCCTACTCTCGATCTGGCCGAGCGCATTCACGAGCGCTTCGAGCGAACCTTGCGCGTCGCATTTCAAGATAATGCGGAGATGCTTTTTGCCGTCGGCCGCTTCCAGAAGACTCTCGAGAGTGGCGCGCTGCGGTGTGCTTAATTTATCCGCGCGTTTCGCGAGAAGACGTTCTTCGCTCAGCGTTTTGGCCGAACGTTCGGATTCCATGACGAGGAACTCGTCACCCGCCTGAGGCAGGCCGGTAAATCCGAGAACCTTCACGGGCGTCGATGGCCCGGCTTCCCTGATCGCCTTGCCGCGATCGTCCGTCAGCGACTTCACTTTGCCGCCGTAATCGCCGCAGATAAATGGATCGCCCAGCTTCAGCGTTCCGATTTGCACGATGACCGTGGCCGTCGGACCGCGACCCGACTCGACTTGCGCTTCGATCACGGTGCCGCGTGGCGTGGCGGTGGGGGAGGACTTCAACTCCAGCACCTCCGCTTGCACCGACATGTTCTCGAGCAATTCGTCGATCCCCATCCCCTTCGTCGCCGAAACCGGAACCACAATGGTGTCACCGCCCCAATCTTCCGGGCTCAACTCGCGCTCCTGGAGCTGCTTCTTCACCCGATCGATGTTTGCGCCCGGCAAATCGATCTTGTTCAACGCGACCATAATCTTCACATGCTCAGCCGCCTTGGCGTGATTGATCGCCTCGATCGTCTGCGGCATCAGGCCGTCATCAGCAGCCACGACCAGGACCACGATGTCCGTAACGTGCGCACCCCGCGCGCGCATGGCGGTGAAGGCGGCGTGACCCGGCGTATCAAGGAAAGTGATGCGCGTCCCTTTGTGCTCCACCGTGTAAGCGCCGATGTGCTGCGTGATCCCGCCCGCTTCGCCAGCCGCGACCCGCGTTTTGCGAATCGCGTCCATGAGCGAAGTCTTGCCGTGATCCACGTGGCCCATGAAAGTGATGATGGGGCCGCGTAGCTTGAGCTCTTCTTCCTTCTGAATGACCGGCGGAGGCGGCGCGACCACGACCTGCTCGACTTTGTGGACACCGCCGCCTTTTTCACGGCGCTCCATCTCGAAAACAAAACCGTGAGCGGCGCAGATCTGCGTCGCCACATCGGGCTCCACAGTCTGACCCTGGTTTGCAAAAACGTTCAGCTCCATCAACTCCTTGATGAGCACGTGGTTCTTAATCCCAAGCTGGGTCGCGAGGTCCCGCACGATGATCGGCGGCTTGATATGAATGATCTTTTGCGGCTCGGCTTCTGCCTCAGCCTCCGGTTCGACCGGTGGTGCTTCGGCT
>JACCXA010000133.1 GCA_013697365.1 Chthoniobacterales bacterium | reverse complement strand
GAACACCGAACATCGAAGGCAGAGGAGAATTGACGACGGGCGCTTCTGCCATTCGATGTTGGACGTTCGATGTTCGGTGTTCGATGTTTTGAATCTCTCCCATGCGCATCCTGATGATCACCCCGGAAGGGCCGCCACTCGCGCGCGCCACGGCGCTGGTGGACGTGATCGAAGCGCTGCCCCGGGAGCTGCGGGCGCGGGGCCACGAAATCGGCATCGTGTTGCCGTATTATCGCGAGATCCGCGAGAACGCGGAGGTGCACCACAAAGACACGGGCGTGACGGTCGATGTGCGCCTCGGGAACAGGACTTATGTCGCAGAATTTTTCGCGGGCCGGACGGCAGGAGGAGTCCAGCTTTTCTACGTGCGCTGCGATCAATTCTTCGATCGCGCCGGCATCTATGGCGAGCCCGGCGTGGCCTACGAAGATAACGCCGCGCGCTTCATTTTTTTCAGCAAAGCCGCCCTCGAGCTGGCGCGCCGGCTGACGCCGTCGCCAGAAATCCTGCACGTGCATGATTGGGCCGCGGCCCTCGTCCCGGTCCTGGTGCGCGAAGCGGGAATGCCCTTCCGCACGGTGCTCACGATTCATCACCTCGCTGAGCAGGGCAGTTTCTGGGGACTGGATTTCGGCCTGACGAATCTGCCGGAGCGCTGCTTCGGCCTGCGCGGCGTCGAGTTTTTCGGCCGCATGAACCTGCTGAAGGGCGGGGTTCTTTACGCGGACCAGATCACGACGGTGAGCGAGCGTTTTCGCCGGGAAATGCTGACGCCGGAAGGCGGTTCCGGCCTGGACTTTGTGCTGCGCGAGAATGCACACCGCGTCGTCGGAATTTTGAACGGCGCGGACTACGCGCGCTGGAATCCGGAAAAGGATTCTTTCCTACCGAGTGTGTACTCAGCCAGTGAGCTGCAGGGAAAACGTGACTCCCGCGATCTGCTTTTAGACGAACTGGGATTACGGCCGCCCTCCGGTGCCACAATTGTTTTTGGAATGGTGACACGGCTCCTGCCGGAAAAGGGTTTCGACGTGATCATTCCGCTGCTCGATCGGCTGCTTTCGGACGAGGTCCGCCTGATCATCCTCGGAGAAGGAGATCCTGCTTATGAAACGGCGCTGGCCGTCGCGGCGAAGAAGTATCCGACCAAGTTTGCGTATCGCCGTTTCTATGACGAACGGCTGGCACATTTGATTGAAGCGGGAGTGGACATAACGCTCATTCCATCGCGAATCGAACCAAGCGGCTTAAGCGCGATGTACAGTCTGAAGTACGGGGCTCTGCCGGTAGCGAGAGCGACCGGCGGCATCCAGGAAATCATGGAGGATTACGATCCAACGAGCGACAGCGGCCACGGCTTCCTTTGCTACGACACCTCGGCGGATGCGTTTTGGGATGCGATCAAACGTGCACGCGAAATCTTCCACACCGATCCGGCGTGTTGGGCCCGGCTCGTTCGGCGGGCGATGGCGCAGGAGTTTGCGTGGGGGGCGGCAGCGGAACGTTACGAGGAAGTTTACGGGCAGCTTTTGGGCGAAGCGAAGACGCGCGCCGCATAGGCGTCCGAAGCGTTCTCACATGCGATTCCACCAGCTCTCGCCTGCGACGGCCAGTGAAACGGGGGGCCGACCTTGAAGCGCGATGCAGAGTGGATCGACCCTGAAGATCTTGCCGCTGTGGAATCGTCGGGTTCGTCGCGATGGTTGTTGGCTGCGGCTTTCGGTGTGGCACTCGGCGTGGGCGCACTTTGGTGGTCGATCACATTGCGCCAGATCAGCGCCCCGACGATCCTGCTGCGCGATGCTGGCGAGCAAGTTACCATCGCCGCCAATGGGCGCTCGCTGGCGTTTCGCGACCTCCCTGCGCCGATGCAGGATGCGCTCGCGGAAACTTTCCGCAGCGGCCGGCTGGCGCTTCCACCGGAGGCGGGCGCGCTTACCGGCAAAGCGTTTAATGATTGGATGCGCGCCGCCGGAGATTCGCGCTTACTCCGAGGAATCGGCAAGGCTCGGGCGGGTTTCACTGAAGATGCGGCAGAGGATTTTCGGATGCTTGCGCACGAAAATCCAGCCGTGCCCCTTGCGCGAAAGCTCCTCGAACAAGCCGAATCCGCACGCGACCCGGCGGAGCATTAATTTGCGCTCGTGGGGGATTAACATTGCGCTTCGCGACCAAGTGCCGCTGGCGGAGCCTTACTCCAAGTCGTCACCGCCTGGCTAACAAGTCGTTGCAGGCGGCCAGCTCCTGTGCGGCAAATTCCGGCTTGCCCGCGTCCTGACTGTTGAGCATGTCGCGTTCTCGCACTTCCTGCCAAAGTGCCAGGCTTCGTTCGCAAAGTTGCTTGGCCTTTTGCAAGGTGGCGTCTCGCTCCGGCGGGGAAATCCCGACTCGCTGGGCGTCCGTGCGGAGCGCAGTCGCCCAGGCGGATAAAGCGTTGGCGAGCAGGCTCGCGACGCGCGTGTTCGAACTGCCGATCGGCGCGCTTCGCCAGCCAGACGGTGCCCATCCCGCCTCGGCACTCCACGGACATGGATTTTGCTCGTTTTCGCGGGCTGAAGTGGGCCAATCCACTGGAGCTGGATTGACCGGATGAGGGCGGCGCAGCTACAAGTTGGCGTCGTAATTTGTAATCTCACGCGCCACTTCATCCGGCTTGGTTGCGTCGATCCTGCTGAGCATTCCCTGGCTTCGCAGGTCCTGCCAGATTCCAAGGCTGCGCCGATATAAATCGAGCGCAGACCTCAAGTTTGCATCGCGAGAGTCTACTGGTGAGTCGCGTCGGTCCGCGAGTCTCCGATAGAGCGCGGCCATTTCTGTCCAGATCCAGGCCAGCTGGATCCGAACCCGCGCATTTTTCGGATCTCGCTCGATCCGCAAACGCAGCTGAGCTGGACCCTCTTCGAGCAGGATGTGCAGACGAACGCGGAAGGCTTCCGCTTCCGTTTCCACAACTACCCCGTGAACCAGACGTTCGGCTGGCACGCGAATACGCCGACGTTCCTGATTAACATTCATCGCGTCGATTCCGTCGCCGATGCAGAAGCGTACATCGCGCGGCTGAATGGCGTGGCGAAGCAGGCCGATCAGCTGATCGCGAACCTGGAACTGCGCGCCGAGAGGGGGTCATTCCGCCGAAATTTGTCTTCCCGCTCGTGCTCGATGCCTGCCGCAAAGTCACCGTCGGAAAGCCGTTCGATCAGAGTGAAAACGACAGCACGCTGCTCGCGGATTTCACGAAGAAGGTCGGCGCGCTCAAAGACGTGGACCAAGCGACGCGCGACCGGCTGATGCGGGGACGATCGGAGCGCTGCAAAGCTCCTTCCAGCCCGCGTATGGCAAGCTGATTGCGTTTCTCGAAGCGCAGGAGAAAACCGCGCCAGTCGAAGCCGGCGGGTGGCGATTCCCGGAGGGCCGGAACTTCTATGAGTTCGCCTGCGCCGGACGACGACCACCAATCTGTCAGCGGATGAGATCCACGAGCTGGGATTGAAGAAAGTCGCGCGGATTCACGGCGAGATGGGGAAGATTAAGGACCAGGTGAAGTTCAAGGGCGACCTGCAGGCGATGTTCAAGTTTATGCGGACCGACAAGCAGTTTTACCTGCACGATTCCGAGGAAGGCCGCGCCGAATATCTAAAGCGCGCGACCACGAT
>JACCXA010000088.1 GCA_013697365.1 Chthoniobacterales bacterium | reverse complement strand
AGTCAACACGGGTATTGCGCTGTCAACTCGGCGCTTGAAGTGCAGTCCAAAATGGCGGCATGCGGAACATGATCAGCCTGGATGTGAGCGACAAACGCCTCGAGATCCGCCGGCGTCTGGCTGGCTTCGAGCGCCTCCTCCAACCGTCGAGCGAGCGGGGAAGCTGCCAGCTTCTCGGGTTTCGCAAGAGGCGAAGCTGACTGCTGCGCCTACAAAACCTGCGGCCGCTTTTGTCCGTTTCCTTTTAGCTCCGCAAAGATCAGTCGACCTGCGGCGGTCTGAAGCGCACTCGAGACAACCACGGTGGCAGTCTTGCCTAGTGAGGTCCGCGCGTGATTTACCACGATCATGGTTCCGTCCGGCAGATACCCGACTGCCTGATGCGCTTCCCGGCCCTCCTTCATTAAACTCAAGTCCAGTTCATCGCCGGCTACCACCGTGGGCCGCAACGCCCGCGCGAGATCGTTAAGATTAAGGGCGGGTACCTGCTGGAGTCGCGCCACCTGGCAGAGTGCGTTGTCGTTCGTGAGCAGACGCGCCTGGAAAAACTTCGCGGTCCGAACCAGTCGCGCGTCCGTCTCCAGATCTGTGTCGCCCGTCGTGTCGTTGATCGTCAATTCTATCTCGCGCGATTGCTGCAACTGATTCAGAACGTCCAGCCCTCGCCGCCCGCGCTCTCTCTTGATTGGGTCGCGCGAATCCGCCAGCGTCTGCAACTCGGCCAGCACAAAGCGGGGCACGATCAGGGCGCGACTTAGAAAGCCTGTCGCGCAGAGGTCGGCGATGCGCCCATCGATGATCACATTGGTGTCGACGACGAGCGGCTCATGCTCTGTCGTCTCGCGCGAGAAACGCACATACGGAATAATGAGCGAGAATTCGTCGCGGTTGCTGCGCATGGCGAGCATCATGCCGAGGTAGGCGAAAGTGCAGTAGACAATGAGCCGGGCCGCCCACTGGGTCGTTTCCGGCTGATAGCGCAGGACGTCGGAAGCCATGAGCAGATTGGCGAAAGCCAGACCGAGGAGGAGGCCAAAAGTGGCAGAGGAAAATGCGCGAAGCGAAAAGCCCTTCAGCAGGCGATCCGCGAGCACGACGCACAAACCGAAGAGAATTCCGATGAGCACCCCGGGCAAAGCGTTCTGCTGCACCTCGACGCCGACGATGCCTCCAACCGTGGCGCAAAACGTCACGAAAAGAGCACGCAGCAGATTGACCGTAAGGAGCGGTGTCATCTAGCGCCGCCCTCTCGTGCGGCGGGTGGGCGCTTCCTGTTCGCGCGCCTGCGCTGCGCGTTCCGCCTTGCCCGCGCTATCGCGATAAAAGAGAACGCCGTGGCTACGCAGGTTTCCGATCAAAGCCTGCAGATCCTTTGCAATGTCCTGATTGCTCAGGAGCGTCGGGAGCAGGCCATCGCCATTTTTCGCATCGCGAATCAGGTCGGTCGCGGCGGCCAAGGTCTTCCGCGCATCCGCGATCGCCAGTTGCACGTCGTCCGCGGCTTTTTTTGAGGAAGCCATCGTCGCATCCGCTTTCTCCATGACGCCTTCGATCTTCTTCGACGACTCCGCGAGCGTTCCACTGGTCTGGTTCAAACGATCGAGGGTCGACTTCAGGCTGTCCATGTTCGCTTGCGAGAGCGCTTCTTCGTTCAGACGGGTAAAGGTGCCGTTGATATTCTGCACCGTTCCGCGGAGATCCTGCACCAGGAGGCCGCCTTCTCGCGTCAGATCATCCATCCCGGTTTCGCGCGTCCCAGCAATCTCGGCGTCTTTATGCAGAAAGGTTGTTGGCTTGCCTGGCGGCGGTTGCACATCGACAAACCGGTCGCCCAGCAGGCCGGAGCTTCCGACCGTAAATTTGCTGTCCACCGGCACCCTGACGTAGTCGAAAATCCGAAGCGGAACAGAAACGCCATCGCGCCCCGGGGCCAGGCGAGGGCCGCCTGAGACGCGTCCTATTTTCGCACCTGCGAGCAGGACATCTGAACCTTTCAAAAGCCCGCTCGCATTCGGAAACTGGACCGTGATCGTATAGTAGGTCTTAAATCCTTCGTTCACGCGGCCGAACTGCACGACCAGTGCCGCCGCACTCCCAGGCCGACGATGACAAAGGCGCCGACTTTAAATTCCAGACCTTTAGTTCGCTCGCTCATTTCAAATTCAGACCCGGTGGGTCGCCGGATGCGGTGGCGGAAGTTACCCGCATCCCCATCCAGCGAAAGGCCGCTTAGGGTATCCCTTCGGATCGGCCGAGAAGGAAATCCTGGATCAGGGGATCGGTGGAACGCTCGAGATCGGCTTGCGTTCCATGGAAATAGATACGCCCTTCGTGCAGGTAAGCGATGTGATCGGCAATGTGGAACGCGCTCTTCATGTCGTGCGTCACCACGATGCTGGTGACGTGATACCGTTCCTGGAGGCGGCGGATGAGCCGGTTGATGCTATCGGAAACGACCGGGTCCAGCCCCGCGGTCGGCTCATCGTAGAGGACGCAATGCGGCCGGCGAATGATGGAGCGGGCCAGCCCGACCCGCTTCTTCATGCCGCCGCTTAGGTTGACTGGCATCTTATCCTGCTGCCCGTCGAGCTCGATCACGTCGAGCATCTCGTTGACCTGCTCGCGGATCACCTTCGGATCGCGCTCCCCGGCCTCGCGCAAAGGAAACGCAATGTTCTCTTCCACGGTCATGGAGTCGAAGAGCGCGCCGCCTTGAAATAAGATCCCGACCTTGCGCCGGATCTCCGCCAGCTTGCGCTCGCTTAAGCCGATGATGTTCTGCCCTTCGATCCAAATCTCGCCCGCGTCCGGCAACATCAAGCCAACGAGGTGCTTCAGGAGCACGCTCTTGCCACCGCCACTCCGGCCGATAATGACGAGCGTCTCACCTTTCAGAACATCGAGATCCACGCCCCGAAGAATCTCCTGCGTGCCGATACTTTTCGTGAGATCGCGGACTGCGATCATGGCGGATTTGGGCACCGACGGCTCGGTCCGCACGACGCTTTGCCTTTGGCGGCTGGAACCCGTCATTTCTTTGCTCCCCAGTTACTGATAGCCAGCCGGGAAGATGATGTTGAGCGCCATGGTCAGAAAAAAATTGCAGATCAGCACAGCGAGCGAAGAATCCACCACCGCTTCCGTGGTGGCTTTGCCGACCCCGACCGCTCCTTCACGGGTCGTTAATCCTTTGTGACAGCTGATGAAAACGATCAGCACCGCAAAGCAAAACGCCTTCGATAAACCCATGATGATGTCGCGCATCTGCGTCCAGCGAACCATGTTCGCCATGTAGTAAGTACCGTTAACTTCCAGCAGGCCGATCGCCACGAAATAGCCGGCCGCGATTCCGACCCCGATGCATTCCACCACGAGCAACGGCATCGAGACCATCATTGCGAGCGCACGCGGCACGACCAGATAGTCGATGGGGTGGACGGCGAGGGAGCGGAGCGCGTCGATCTGCTCAGTCACTTTCATGGTCCCGATCTCTGCCGACATGGATGCGCCCACCCGGCCCGTCACCATCAGCGCCGTTAAAACCGGCCCCAGCTCGCGACAGATCGAGACCGAGACGACGGCACCCACAGCCGATCCCATCCCGAGTTTGTTGAACTGGAAAAAAGTCTGGGCCGCGAAGACCGCCCCGGTAAAAGCGCCGGTGATAACAACCACCAACTGCGAACGCAAGCCGATCTCCACGATCTGATTCATGAAGAGGCGCCAGCGGATTTTCTGCATAACGATGGAAGAGAAGGTTTCGGCCGCCAGCACGACCACTTCCCCGACGTGGGTGAAGAAGGAAACGACAACTGCACCGACCGCCGTAAAGAGTCGTGTCATAGGGCGGCGATGGCTCCAGCCGCTTGACTTACAGACTGAGTAACTGCGTTCGGGTCCGCGCGCGCAGCTCGTTGGGAATTGCCCCGACGAAACGCGGCTCGAGACCAAGCTTCCGAAACGTAGCGCGAATCTCACGCACCGTAACAGTCGGTTCTTCCAGCTCGAGGTACACGAGATCGTGGTTGCTATCGACCTTGTAACGCAGCCCGGGAACGGTCTCCAACTCGTGATCCAGCTCCAGAATCTTGTTCAGATCACGCACGCCAGCCGCATAGACTTCGAGTTCAAGCATCGCCCCGAACCTAGGAGTGTTGGAACGCTCGCGCAAAATGAGATTGAACCGAGGCAGGGCCGCGCGATTGCACCGCGCGCCGCTCTGCGATAAAGGAGCAGGGTTCCGCAATCCATGAATCATCCGCTTCGTCTCCTCTTTTCTCTGCCCATCACCCTCGCGGTCCTCTTCCTCTCCGGCTGCGGGAGCACGGGCGTCTCAGAGGGGATTCAACAGGCGAGGCTCGACACCGTGGCTCGGATTCAAAGCGAAGCTCCGGGCGACTACTTCATCGGCCGGCGCTACTACAAAGTGCAGTACAAATTCTGGGGTTACGTCCGTCGTCCCGGGCAGCCGTGGAGCAGCTCTCAGCTCGTCATGTTTAACGAGAAACAAAAGCTGGCGCCGGATCGCGCGCAGAACACCTTCGGGAGCGATCACAATTACGAATACAAACTCTACGGTGACTTTAGCGGCGACAAGGTCTACGAACCCGCGAGCAACGGGATCTATCCGGAGTTTGTCTTGAAGAATTATGAGCTCCTCTCCACCAACCCGCCCGCGATCTTCAAGAGCCAGTATGACAGTCGCGCCCAGGCGGCCCTCGGACGTCTGACGATTGAGAAGCCCGAGTAGCACCGAAAAGCCCCCAACGCCGCGGCGGGATTTTCTCGCGGAAGAGTTCCTGCGCTTTCTCGAAGTCGAGCGCAACGCTTCGCCCCGGACGATAATGGCCTACCGCCAGGCGCTGGCCGGCTTTCAGGCGGCAAAAACCGGCATCCCTTGGAAGAAATGCGTCGCCGACGATTTCCGGGATTACCTTTTCAATGCCATGAAGAAGCGGCAGGCGCGTTCCTATATTCGCCTGCAGTTCTCCGCTTTTCGCACCTTTTATCGCTTCCTGATGGAGCGGAAAGGATTGCTTCGCGACCCGGTGCGGGAACTGGAACTGCCGAAAGCAGAAAAGAAACTTCCGCTCGTCTTGACGCGGCAGCAGATCGACGAACTCCTTTCTGCTCCGTTGCGCGTGCCGAAACAGAACGCCGCCCCGACTTGGATGCCGCTCCGGGACGCGGCTATCATGGAAATGTTTTACAGCAGCGGCCTGCGGCTGGGCGAGCTCGCGTCGCTGAATGTCGCAGATGCGGACCTCTACACGGAGTCGGTGCGGGTCTTGGGCAAAGGGCGCAAGGAACGCGTTTGCCCGGTCGGTGCTCCCGCGCTTGAAGTTATCTCGCGCTACCGTGCAGCCGCCAGGGTGAACAGCGGCCCGCTTTTCATCAACAAGGCACGGCAGCGTATCTCTCCGCGCTCCATCTGGCTCATTCTCAGACGATACCTGCGCCACACCTCCATCCCGGTCACGATCAGCCCGCACAAACTGCGGCACAGCTTTGCAACCCACCTGCTTGATGGCGGCGCGGACTTGCGCAGCGTGCAGGCGTTGTTAGGCCACGCCAGTCTTTCGACCACGCAAATTTACACGCACGTCACCGTCGAGCGTCTCAAGCGCGCCTACAACGACGCCCACCCACGAGCCTGACGCCCGAGCATTTATTTCGAAGAATCAGGCTGCCGCTGCGACGTCAGCTCGCGCTGGCCGGTTCACTTCCCTGCGGTTCAGCGACACGGAACATGAGCTTGCCTTCGTTCACGGTCACCTCGACCAGATCGCCAGCCTTTACCGCACCCTTAAGCAACTCCTCCGCAAGCGGGTCCTCCAGGTAACGCTCCACCGCTCGACGCATCGGACGCGCGCCATAGGTCGGGTCGTAACCCTTCTCGATCACGAATTCGTGCGCAGCAGAGTCCAGGACAATTTCGATCTCTTTAATCCGGAGACGCGCCTTCACCTTGTTCACTTCGAGATCGACGATGCGCATCAAGTCAGGCTTCGAGAGCGTGTGGAAGACGATGATCTCATCAAGCCGGTTCAGGAACTCCGGCTTAAAGACACGCTTCGTTTCCTCGAGGATCTTACCCCGCATCGTATCGTAGTCGCCCGAATCAGACGGCGCACCGAAACCCATGGTCGTTTGGCGTTTGATCAAATCGGCGCCCACGTTCGATGTCATGATGATGATCGTATTCCGGAAATCGATCTTCCGGCCTAACGAGTCCGTGATTTTTCCGTCTTCCAGGATCTGGAGAAGAAGATGCATCACATCCGGGTGCGCCTTCTCGATTTCATCGAAAAGCACGACCGAATAAGGCCGACGACGCACGGCTTCGGAAAGCTGACCACCCTCCTCGTATCCGACGTATCCCGGCGGCGAACCGATCAGCCGGGAGGCCGTAAATTTTTCCATGTATTCCGACATGTCGATCTGGATCAACGCATCGGGATCGCCGAACATGAATTCAGCGAGCGTGCGGGCAAGAAACGTTTTCCCCACTCCGGTCGGTCCGAGGAACACAAACGACCCGATAGGACGCTTCGGGTCCTTCAAGTCCGCTCGCGACCGGCGCAGCGCCTTGCTGATCGCGGTGACCGCTTCGTCCTGCCCAATGACGCGCTGCTTCAACTCGCTCTCCATCGCGAGCAGCTTGGCGGTTTCCTTTTGCTCCATCTTTTGGAGCGGGACACCGGTCATCTTCGAGATGATGTTCATCATGTCGTCGGCACTGACGAGCACTTCTTTCTCCTCCCGCTCCTCGCGCCACCGAGTCAAAATTCCCTCCAGCTTATCCTTTGTCTGCTTCTCCTTGTCGCGCAGCGCCGCAGCTTTCTCGAAATCCTGCGCCTTTATCGCTGCTTCCTTCTCGATGCGAATTTCTTCGATCTCTTTTTCGATCTCCTTTAGATCGGGCGGACGAGTCATCGAATTGATGCGCGCACGCGATCCTGCTTCGTCCATGACATCAATCGCCTTATCCGGCAGGAAGCGGCCCGTGATATACCGCTCGGAAAGCTTGACTGCCAGCTCCAGCGCCTCATCGGTCAGCTTTGCCTTGTGGTGCGCTTCATATTTAGGCCGCAGTCCCTTTAGAATCAGGATTGCTTCCTCCACTGTCGGCGCCTCCACCTTCACGGTTTGGAAGCGGCGCTCTAACGCCGCGTCTTTCTCGATGTATTTGCGATACTCGTTCAGCGTTGTCGCCCCGACACACTGCAGCTCGCCGCGGCTTAGAGCAGGCTTGATGATATTGGACGCGTCCATCGCTCCCTCCGCGGAACCCGCACCGACAATCGTGTGGAGCTCGTCGATAAAGAGGATGACATTCTTGGAGCGACGAATCTCGTCCATGACCGCTTTGATTCGCTCTTCGAACTGGCCGCGATATTTCGTCCCAGCCACCATGAGCGCGAGGTCGAGCGTGATCACCTTCTTGTCGCGCAACAACTCGGGCACACTCCCGCCGGCAATCTCCTGCGCGAGCCCTTCCGCAATCGCGGTTTTCCCTACCCCTGCTTCTCCGAGCAGGACCGGATTGTTCTTTGTTCGGCGACAGAGGACTTGGATGACGCGCTCAATTTCATTGTGACGACCGATGACAGGGTCGAGCTCGCCCTTCTTGGCCAGCTCGGTCAGGTCGCGGCCGAAGGCACGCAAGGCCGGCGTTTTCACATCCTTTTTGCCGGAAGGCTCGCCATTACCGCTGCCTTCATTTTCGGACTCCGGCGGCGTAAAGTTTGGGTCGAGTTCCTTTAGGATCTCATTCCGCGTGCGCTCGATATCCACTTCGAGGCTCTTTAAAACACGCGCTGCGACTCCTTCGCCTTCGCGCAGCAAGCCAAGCAAAATGTGCTCGGTGCCGACATAGGAATGATTGAGCGCCTTCGCTTCCTTGCCGGCAAGCGCGAGCACTTTCTTCACCCGCGGGGTATAGGGAATATTCCCGACCATCTTTGTTTCCGGTCCGGAGCCGACTTGCTTTTCGACTTCCATCCGCACCGTCTCGAGGTCCATGCCCATCTTTTGCAGGACGTTGACCGCAACGCCCTGACCAAGCTTGATCAGACCAAGCAAAAGATGCTCGG
>JACCXA010000096.1 GCA_013697365.1 Chthoniobacterales bacterium | reverse complement strand
GCGATCTTGGAAAAACGCGACCAGCCCGCTCCAGAAGGTTACGCCGCCGGCAAGGACTCGTTCAATTCGAGGTTCCTGCAGAACAAGCAGGAGATCGCTTTTCACGAGTGGTTGCGAGAACGCCGGCAGGACGCGGGAGTGAAAGCGCAGACGGCCCCCGGCGCCGCCAATGCCGCCGGTTGAGTTGAGCTCGAGCGGAAGCGGACGCTCTCAAACTGCGGTGGAAAATCTCGACAATATCTTCGACGACGCGAACGGCGACCTCGCCATCGGGGAGCTCGAGACCGCCGTTGAAAAATACCGCCAGTGCGTCGAGATCGATCCGGCCTTCTTCGACGGCTGGCACGCGCTCGGCATGGCGCTGATGAAGATCGGACGTTTCCCGGAGGCGATCGAGGCCGGCAAACGCGCGACCGAGATCCGGCCTAACGACCAGATCGGTTGGACCAGCCTCTCGCTTTTCTACAATCGCAACGGCGACATCAAGGATGCCGAAGCGGCCGGGACGAAAGCCAAAATTCTCTCCTGGGGCGGCCGGATCGCGAAGGAGTAAGTAGGAACGTCAGGAGGTGCGGCGGGGCGCCCGGACCCGTGCCGGCGGCGGAACGAGGACCGATGCCATGCCAGCCGCGTGAGCAGCTTCCTCCCCGGTCGGCGTGTCCTCGAAGACGAGGCATTGCGCTGGGGCAACGCCCAGCCGCTCGGCCGCGACCAGAAACGGATCAGGAAAAGGTTTCCCGCGCGTGTAGTCCTCCGAGCAAACAACGGCGTCGAAGAATTTCAGCAGCCCGAGCGCGCCAAGAGTCCGGGTCACAACATGCCGATGCCCGCCCGAAGCCACCGCCATTGGCAGCCGGCCGCTCACTTCGCGCACAATCGCGACGACGGGCTCGATCGGCTCAATCTCCACCAGCAGGGACATGAACTGTTCCACTTTCCGCCGCGCCGTTTCGGCGGGCGGCAAGCTGTAGCCATGCCGGGCGTTCAACACCTCGACGATTTTCTGCGTCGGCATGCCGCCGAGTTCATAGAAAAGTACTTCAGGGAAATCCGCTTCATGCTCCTTCAGCGCGGCGCACCATGCTTGATAATGCAGCGGCATGGTGTCCGCGAGCGTGCCGTCGCAATCAAAGATGTAAGCGGCAAAATCGCCGGGAGGAATTTCCATCGCCGAAGCTACGAGAGGCATCGACGAAGGGGCGGCGTTTGCAACCCCTTCTACGAGTCGGCGGTTTGGAGGTCGGCTTTGTGATAGGTCACGAGCCGGAAACCCCACTCTACCAACGTTGCTTTGTCCTGGTCGGCAGTCTTCCTTTGATTCAGGAACGTGACGATCTTTTGCTTCAGGTCATTTTGCTCGGCGATCTCGTCGAGGATTTCGAAGATCTCCATCGAGAGCAACCAATCGTCCGCGTGCTGCGCTTGCTGGGTTTCCCAGATCTCGCCCAAACGTTCGTAACCGACCTTGCGTTCTCGGATGTCGCGGACTTGCTGGTAGAGGCTCTCCAGCTTCTGTCGCTTCGCATCGGAGGGAGCTTTGATCGTGCGCTCTTTCGGGAAGAGCGCCACTTCGAGGTACGCGTCTTTATCGGCCGCGCCGTTAAAGACGGAGCAGATCCGTTCGCCCACGGCCATGTCGTAAACTCCCCAAGCCGGATCGAAGAGAAGACGCTGGCCGTGTTTCACACTGCAATCTGAGAAAGTCACGAGCGCCAGCTTGCCGTTCTGATGCCGAAATTTTTCAACGCGTCCGCTTACGACGATTCCGCTCTCGAACGTGATGGTAGCCTTTTTGCCCTGATCGATGCCGATACTGCGGAGCTGATCTTCGGAGAGCGTCTCAGGTGCGGCGTTGGTATTGCGCCAGCGGCCGATCGGCGCGCCAAAACCTTCGGCGTGGTGATCGCGGCCATGGCCTTCGAGCTGTCGATTACCAAAAGCAAGCGCGGTCGGGCCGGTGGTGCGCAGGTAGTCGGCGGCATTATTTTCGCCTGCCAGGACTTCTGTAAAGACGCCGCTCACTTGCAGGCCGGAGGAAAATTCGCAGGTCGTGACGTTCTTGCAGTCAATCGCTTTCCGGATGCCTTCGAGATCGCCGGTGCGAAACGCCATCCCCTGCGCAAATTCCTGCAGCACTTCGGTGAGATGCTGGAAATCGCGAGTGACGAAAAGCTGCGGTTGTTTGGTGGTGATATCGAAAGCGGTTTGCGCTGCCTCGACCGAATACGAAGCCTTCCGCACCGCGGGCTCGAGGCAGGAAACAGATTCGCCGATCGAGGAAAGCAAGCCGGCGCCGTAGATCTTCGGTTGGTCGAGCGTGCCGATGAGGCCGTATTCGACCGTCCACCAATGCAAGCGGGAGAGAAGCGCCATCTCGGAGGGTTCCCCGAGATTCTGCTGGCGCTCCTCGACGAGGCGCGTCGCTTGCGCCAGCTCCTGTGGATCCGGATTCGGCAACTCTTTCAGGATGGAGAGATGCCGAATGGCTTCATACAATTCGAAGTCTTTGCGTGATTGCATCGCCTTCGCGCCTACTTCGCCGAAGCGCTGCAAGTAGCGGGAGTATTCGCGATCGACAATGATGGGCGCGTGCCCGGCCGCTTCGTGCACAATATCGGGCGCGGGCGTGTACTCGATGTGATGGATCTGGCGCATGTCGCACGCGATCACGAGAACCTTGTAGGCTTGAAACTCCATGAAAGCCGCCGGGGGGATAAAGCCATCGACAGCGACCGCGCCCCAGCCGATGCGGCCGAGGATGTCGTTCATCTCCTCGATGCGCGGGATGCGCTCGAAGTCGATGCCGGTCTCGAGCAGGCCCTGGAAATAGACTTTGTGCGCATACTCCTTCAGGAAATAAGTGTTCTGCCGCATGATGAACCGCCAGACCGCGTGATCGACCGGGGTGTATTCGTCGTAACGCTGATCGACGGCGAACTGGAGGAGATGTTTCGGAAGTGCGGCGACGGCCGCGTTGGTGAGGGAAATACCGTTATTTTTCATGAAGAGGAGAGGCGCTAACCGCCCGGAGTTTAACGTATGATCGAGGCGCGGGCGAGCAAGAGCTTTGCGGAGCGAACTCAGGCACGCGCGCTTTCCGAGCGCCGTCGTCCGACACAAAATCGCGGCGGCCGCGCGCACCCGCTCACCTGGCTGAACCTCGTCTGCCTGGATGCTCCGCTTGTCGCGATCAGCTGGCAGTGGCTCTTTGCGCGGAGCTATGAGTTGCCCGTCGCACCGGGCGGAACCGCGGCGCTGTTCCTGACCGCGTGGCTCATCTATCTCGCCGATCGGTCCGGCGACAGCTTCTCGGTCGATCGGCGTGGGCCGACATTATTACGCCAGCGCTTCTGTTTGCGATACCGGACCCAATGGATCATCGGGACGATCGCGATCGCCGTGGCTGACCTGCTGATTGTCTGCACCTTTGTGGACCGGCGCGTTTTGCTGGCTGGCGCGGCGGTGGCCGTCTGCGCCTTCGTTTACCTATCGCTAAATCGCCTGCGGCCATCGCTCTGGCGCAAGATGCCGCTGAAGGAAGTCAGTATTGGATCCCTCTTCGCCGCGGGAACGATCGTGCCGCTGACGGACTCCGTGCCAGGCGCGTTGCGGCCCGCATGCTTGCTCCTGGTTTCGGTTTGTTCCTTGAACTGCGTCTGCATTGCATTCTGGGAGCGCGCGCTGGATACAGCGCAGCAGCGAGTTTCCATCGCCACCGCGTTTCCACGATCCGCGCGCCTGCTGCCGGGCATCTTCGCCCTCGTCGCGGTCGCGAGTGCTGCGTTCGCTCTCTCTGCGACGGGACCGAGCGTGTATGTCTGTTTCGCGAGCAGCACGCTTCTGCTCGCAGTTCTTCACTTTACCGCTCGCCAGATTAAGCCAGACACCCGCACCGCACTGGCTGATCTGGCGTTGCTGACGCCAGTCGTCCCGCTACTTGTGAGTTGAGTTGCACAGGGCCGCCGCAGCGGACCTCTGGGGAGCACGGGAGGTCAGCCCGTTGGTTGGCGAGGCTCGCCGAACAGGCTTTGTATGCCGCGGACAGCCCCAAACTCCCGCTCCAAAGTTCGCGCTGAGTAACACTCAGCGCCAACGGGCTGACAGCCCGTGCTCCCCAGACAACGAGCCACATTACTCCGGGATGTCTTGTTTTGCGTGCCTCATAGCGCGAATGCGAGAAACGCGCCTCATCTGACGAAAGCATCCTGGACCACATCTTCGGCTTCTCCCCGATTCTGGAGAACGCCTTGAGCGATCGCGACAAGCCTGCGGCTGGAAGTACGAGTGATCATTTCGAATGCCGTCTGAGAAAAGGAATGTGCAGGCGAGACGCCCGCACTCCACACAGCGGGACGGCCGTGCTCTGTCAGAAAATTTCGACGACGTTTTGCTTGGTCACGAGATCCTTCACGCGGGCGGCATCCCAGTTCGCGAGGCGAATGCAGCCGTGGCTGGCAGCGCGTCCAATCGTTTCCGGATTGTTTGTCCCGTGAACGCCGACGTGCGGTTTGTTCAACCCCATCCAAAGAACTCCGACCGGATTATTTGGGCCGGCGGGCAGATTGTAGAAATTGTCCGTCTTTACGCCCGCGTTCAGGACTCCTTCGTCATGCCGAAACCACGGGAGGGTGGCGATTCCGAGAATTTTCCAGGTCCCGATGGGCGCCGGCAGGGTCCTCGAACCAGGTGTGATGGGGAATTCCGCGATCAGCTTGTCGCCCTCGTGGATCTCCAGGAAACGCTCGTGGGTATCGATGACGATCTTGCGTCCGGCGAGCTCGGGGTTATCCGGCATGAAGCCTTCGCGCAAATGCTCGATCTCGAACGGCTTGACGTTTGGCACTCTGACGATGTCGCCCGGTTGGAGCTGATCGAGGTTGGCCCCCGGGTTGAGTTTTCGGACGAAAGCTTCGGCAGCGTGAAAACGTTCGCAGACCAGCTCGAGCAGAGAGCCATAACGCAACGCCTTCATCTGCGCCTGCTCGGATGGACGCGAGGAAAGCGGGCCGACAAAATTAACGGCTTCTGGCGGAATGACGTAATTCGTGTAGGCCACAGGGACTTCGGCGAGGAAGGAGGCATCGACTGCGCCCGTCGTTGGGAGATTATTCGCCCGCTTGTAGGAGAGCAGTGCTTTGCGGAAAAATTCGCCCATCTCGCCGTCGATTTTTCCCGGCCCGAAATTGCGATTATCGAGAAAAATCTGGAGACGCGTGCTGGTCTCTTCGTTGTAATTCGGCAGGGCGACCATCGGAGTGGGAACCGGAGTGGGGCGCGGCGGAGGGGTGGGTGAAGAGAGGCGTTTCGGCGGCGTGACCAGACGCGGCGGAGGCGTGGCCTTTGGCGCGGGCCGGAAGAAGAGAAAGCCGCGGGGGCGGGGCGTGGGCGCCGGAGCGGCCTGCAAAGCTGAGGCAGCCACGGATAAAAAGAGCAGCGCCAGCATGAGGAGGAATTTCATGAGCGGAAGTAATCGTCGAGGAGCCGGCTTCACGCAATGCACGGCCCCAAACGCGAAGAGTAAATACCTAGCGCGCCGCGCCGGCTGGGAACATGACCTTGTCGGGCGCGGCGTTGAGCGCGGCGAGGAGCTTCGGAATCAGGCGCGTTTTGACGGAGCCAGCTTCGCGAGGTGGCACGAGGTATCGGACAATGGCATCGATCCATCCGAACTCGTTGACGCGAAAGAGCACACGGGGATGCGCTCGCACTTCCAGTTCGTCCACCGGGGTCTTCGCGAGTAGCACGCGGTAGGTCGCGACTCTTTCCACCATCGCTTTGCCGAGATCTTCTTCGACGATGCGTTGCATGGTGGTGGTGACAAATTCCAGGTCACTCTGATAGGCGATCTGAAATTTCACTTCATTCCAGATATAAGGGAAGAGCGGCCAGGAATAATTGTAGATCATCGTGTCGAGGACCTTCGAGTTGGGGAACTTGATGATGCGCCCGCTCGGATGATCGGTGGAGAGATACTGTCCGCCGAATTCCCAGAGCGTGGTGTCGATGTAGCCGACATCGATCACGTCCCCGGTGGCGTCATCGATCTTGATCCGATCGCCGACGCGGTAGGGCCGCCGCACGAGGATGTAGATCCAGCCGATGAAACTGGTCATGGGCGTTTGCACAGCCAACCCGACGACCAGGGAGACAACCCCAACGGAGATGAGCGCAGTGTGCCAATTAACGAAAAGAACCGAGACCGTGATCAGCGCCAAGAGCAGCCCTACGATGAGACGCGCGATGCGTCGCAGGGTGAAGCGGGTGGCCGTGTCGCAGATGGGGGCGACCACGTAAACGTCCACGCATTTTGCGACTCCCAGCAGGATGATGACGAGCACCGCGCCGCGGGTGAGACGCTGCAGCAAGTGGATGGTTGCTTCCGCGAGGGGAAATAATCCGAGGCCGAGCAGGTAATTGAATACGCCGCAGCCGAACAAAAGGAGGAGATGGGTCGCGAACCAAAACTTGTCCCTGGCCTCGGCCTTTGGAGGCGGCTTCCCCGTGGTCTGCTCGAGCGCTTCCTGGACGTCCTGTTGCTTGGCAAGTTCTTCAGCGCTCTCCGGCATCTCCTAGGATTCGAACAGGAACCGCTACCTGCGCGCAATGATCCATCCGGGGAGCACGGGTATTACCCCGTTGGCGCTGGGTGCTACCCAGCGTGAACTTCGAAGCTTGTTCGGCGAGACTCGCCGAACCAACGGGGTGACACCCCGTGCTCCCCGGACTCGAATGCCAGGCGCGAACGCTGGTCCATTCGTTAGGCCGTCTTCACCCAGCAGCGCAGCACTTCCGCCACACTCCACGCTTGCCCGACGCAGCCGCGCGCGACGTGGGGCTCCTGTGCATCGAAGACTTCGCTGATCGATCCAAGCCCGGCTTCGCCCAGGTGCTCGGGGAACCTTTCGAGAAAAGCACGCGCCGCAGTCTTCTCCCCCGGATGCACTTTCTCCCACGCGTCGATAAACGGCCCAATCAGCCAGCCCCAAACAGTCCCTTGATGATAGGCGGCATCGCGCGTGCGCAGGTCGCCGTGATAAGTCGGCTTGTAGTCGGGATGTTTTTGCGACAGCGACCGCAGGCCGAAAGGGGTGAGCAACTCCCTTTGCACAACATCAACAACGGCGCGCCAGCGTCCCTCCTCCAAAACTGGATGTTCGAGCGAGACCGCGAGAATCTGATTGGGCCGGCAGGCGTCGTCGGCGGATGGACATGCTTCTCCCTGTTCAGGACGCGCGGAAGTCCGTTCCTCCGGCGCATCCACCACATCGTAAAGATAACCGCCCGCTTCGAACCAGAAGCGCTCGTTAAATGAAGTGCGTGCCCGCCTGGCGTGCCCTTCGTAAATCTGCGCGTCCGCGTTTTCGCCCACCTGCCGTAGCCATCCGGCGAGCAGCTTGAGTGCATTGTGCCAGAGCGCGTTAATCTCCACCGCCTTGCCGCGCCGTGGCGTCACGACCCAGTCGCCCATCTTCGCGTCCATCCAGGTGAGCTGATAACCCTCCGCGCCTTGCACGAGCAGACCGTCGGCGGGATCGACGTGGATATTGAATTTCGTGCCGCGGAGATGCGCCTCCACGATCTCGACCAAGGTCGGCAGGAGAAGATGCAAAGTGATCTCATCCTGCGTGCGCTCGAAGTAACGGCCGAGGGCGTGGAAGAACCAGAGAGTCGCGTCGGCCGTGTGATACAGGCCTTCCTTCTTGCCGTCTGGAAACATGTTCGGAATCAATCCATCGCGCACGTAATGCGCGAAGGTGCGAAGGATATACCCTGCTTCAATCAGACGGCCGGTCGTCAGGGTTAAACCCTCCAGGCTGATCATCGTGTCGCGTCCCCAGTCGGTGAACCAATGATAACCGGCGATGACGGTACGAACTTCATCACCCGCGGCGTGGGCGCGCGCGGCATCTTCCGCACGACCGGCCGGTGTGATGACGAATTGGTCGGCCGCAAAAACCAATTCCGCTGCCAGCCCTTCGCGTGCTGCTGGAGCGGCTTGCGCCAGGAGCCGGGCGCGGCGCTCCCGTTCGGAGGCGAGGACCACGACAGGATTGAGCACGTCGATGATGTCCCAGGATTCCGTGGAGCCGATCAACGTCGCGGTGCTTTGCTGCGCGAGATCGACCTGAAAAAAGCCCGGGCTCCAGAGATCTCCTTCGTAGGTGTAGCCGCGTTGCTGCTCGGTCCGATAGACCACTTGATGAATGCGCGCGGCTGCGATCGTGAACCCCGTTTCGCGCCCGTGGAGGCGCATGCGGAGCGGCGGGATACGACGGCCGCTGCCGCTGATCTCGTAGCGGCCCTCGGTCGCCGTGACTTTATAGGGCGCGGAGAAGCCCTGATCGACCGCGGCTTCGTGATGCCGAAAATGAAATGCCGGTCGCAATTCCAGTTTCGGCAGCTTCGAGCCCGCCGTCATTTGGTAGCTGACATGCACAGTGTTCTGCAGATGCGGGAGCAAAATGCGTTTTTCTATCACCAGGTCGCGCACCTGGTAAATCCAGACCGGCAGGCCATCTTCGAGCCGGAACTCGCGCAGATAATCGGCGCCCTCCAGAAGGAGCTGGCCGCCGGCGCGTTCCTCCGCGCCTAACGAGACCACGTCGTCGTCCGCGAAGCGGAGAAACTCAGAGACATGGCTCCACATCACCATCCGCCCGAGCGGGGCCGGAAGTGCGGCGATCAGGATGCCGTGATACTTGCGCGTGATCGCGCCCGAGACGCTCCCGGAGGCGTAGCCGCCCAGGCCGTTGGTGACGAGCCATTCACGATTGAGCAGAAGCTCGCGTGACGTTTCCGCGCACTCCCAGGGCATGGTGCGCACGACTGTTGGACCGTTCCTGAGCGGCTTCAACATTCCTCGCTTGCCTCCTGTTTCCGTGGGGAGCGTCGCGGATCGACCGCGCGCCTTGGCTCAAGCACGACGGCGGCTTCCGCGGGGAGAATCCAACGTCGATCCGTTACGACGTCGGATGGGCCAGGGCCGCCATAGCGGACCGATTCGCTTGTCCAGAGTGTCTGCCAATCGAATCCCGCTGGTGGCGCGAGCAACGGTTCCGGCAGCGGCTCGAGGGCAAAGCGTTTGCCGAGATTCACAAGCAAGAGGCGATCATGTCCCGCCTGGCTGAAGAACCGCAACGCGAAGCTCGCTTCCCCCAGGACCGCCCCGTCCAGGCCGCTCCGCTTCTGTTCGCGAAAGCGCAAATCTTGGCGCCGCAGGCGCAGCAAATCGCGGTGCAGATCATAAATCGCCCGGGATGATTCACGCTCGGCAAAGTTCAGCTTGCTGCGGAGAAATGTGTCGCGGTCCGCTGGTGGCGGAAGCTGCGCCTGGGTCTCGCGGCTCGCGGTGGAAGGGAATTGTTTCAGAAATTCGAAGCGGCCTTTCTGGACCGCGTCCCGGAGTTCGCCGGCAGCATCGCCGAAATACATGAAGCGCGTGCTCGCGCCAAACTCCTGGCCTTGAAAAAGCATGGGCGTCCACGGCCCGAGCAGGAGAAGGGCGGTCATGGCGCGATAGCGACCGGGCGATGATTGCAGGCGCACCCGGTCGCCAAAGGCGGAATTCGCAACCTGATCGTGGTTTTCGATGAAACCAACGAATGCTTCCGGCGGCAATCCAAGAGCCGGCTGGCCGCGGGGCGCGTCCTGCCAGAGATAAGGCTGGCCTTGGAAAAGATATCCATACTTGGCCGCGGAGATAAACTCCTGCGGGTTACCCCTGTAATCGGAATAGTAGGCTTCGTTTCGACCTGTCAGCGCGACCAGGGCTGAATGATGCAGATCGTCATTCCAGAGCGCGTCGAGATCGTCGCCACCGTCCGCTTTTGGCCACACCAGTTTCGATTGCTGGGGCTCGTTTTCCGCGATCAAAATAATAGAGCGCGCGCCGGCGGCGGCGCGCGCAGCCCGGCCAATTTCCCCTACAATGTATTCTTCGGACTCATCGCGAATATCCTGTGTGGCATCGAAGCGGAAGCCGTCGAAATGGAATTCATCGATCCAGTAGCGCGCGTTGGTGATAAAAAATTCGCGCACCCGCCGGGACTCTGGCCCATCAAAGTTTAATGAATCGCCCCAATCGTTCTCGTAACGATCGGTGAAGTAGTCGTCCGAGAAAACGCGCAGGTAATTCCCTTCTGGCCCGAGATGGTTATAAACCACGTCCAGGATGACGCCGATGCCTAACGAGTGCGCCTGGTCGATGAAAGCGCGCAGGTCGTCCGGCTGGCCGTAGAGTCGCGTCGGCGCGAAAAGATCCACCCCGTCATAACCCCAGCCGAACTCGCCGGCAAAGTCGGCGATGGGCATCATCTCGAGGAGCGTGACGCCAATAGCGGCCAGCTCCGGCAATTGCTCGGCCGCGGCGGGCCAGGTTCCTTCCGGAGTAAAGGTGCCGATGTGCATCTCATAGATCACCTGTCCCAAGAGGTGAACGCCCGGCCACGCTGTATCGCGCCAGCGGTAGGCGGCGGGATCGACCACGCACGAGGACCGATGCGGACCCTGCGGTTGACTGCGCGAGGCCGGATCCGGATGGAACCGTTCGTCGCCGTCGACTCGGAAGCGATAGAAGGCGCCGGCATTCACTGGCGCGAAGCCGGCGAAGTATCCGTCGGCTTCGGGGGTGAGTGAATGAAATGTGCGACTGGGATCTTCCTCAGCAGTTGTCTCGACGACGACATCGACGCGGTTTGCTTTTCTCGCCCAGACACGGAAGTGCGTGCGACCATCGCCGATTGGCTCAGCTCCGATGGGATAGCGGCGTGAAAAGGGGAGGGACATGGCTAAGGAGTTTCGGCACCTGCACCTACAAAGTAACTTCCACTTACACTGCACTGCGTCCCCGAGAGGAGGGAGTGAAGGTGTAAGTGCAGGTGGGAAGGTCGCCCGTTTAAAAGCGCGCGCTTGCTGGAATTTCTCCGCCCGTTGATTGTCACACCGTGTAGGAGGCATCGCATGTCTCGTGCAATGCGTTCACCGCAGATTAAGAAATGCCCGGGATTTTCGAACGCTACACCCACTGG
Organism: Chthoniobacterales bacterium; assembly: GCA_013697365.1. Lineage (GTDB taxonomy): Bacteria > Verrucomicrobiota > Verrucomicrobiia > Chthoniobacterales > UBA10450 > JACCTI01. The sequence goes on along the minus strand of JACCXA010000096.1, from coordinate 5,933 downwards.
CTGCACACGCAGTGGCCGGCCGGCACAGTTGAAAAACTCCCGGTCTCTGGTGAGAGCGGTCTCACGACTCTCCCCGGTGTGCGCATCGTGGGCGATCTGACCGGAATTCCGCTGCTCAAGTTTTCGTCGCATACCGGAGCGGAAGCAGTGCGGGCGATTCTGCGCGAACCAGAGTTTCGAAAAGGAGAGAACGACGCACTGGATCTCGTCATCGTCGGGGGCGGTGTCGCTGGAATTTCGGCCGCGATTGAAGCGAAAAAAGCCGGGCTCAACTTTGTCGTCCTGGAAGCGACAGAACTCTTCTCGACGGTCGTCAATTTCCCGAAAGGGAAGCCGATCTACACTTATCCGACCGGAATGACGCTCGACGGCGGGCTGCAGTTTGCAGCCGACGTGAAGGAAGATTTGCTCGCCGAGATGGAAGCTCAGCGCAGCGCGGCCGGGATTGAGATTACCCCGGCCCGGGTCGAACGCCTGGAAGAAGAGAAGGGCGTGCTAATCGTGCATCTCAGCGAAGGAAAAGCGCTGCGCGCGGGCCGGGTCATTATTGCCATAGGCCGGAGCGGGAACTTCCGGAAGCTCGGCATTCCCGGCGAGGAGTTGGATAAAGTTTACAACCGGCTTTTCGATCCGAAGGAATTTAAGGGGAAGAACGCTCTTGTTGTCGGTGGCGGTGATTCAGCCTTGGAAACCGCGATCGCGCTGACGACCTCGGGTGCAAACGTCACTCTCAGCTATCGGAAGAAGGAATTCTCGCGCCCGAAGGCGGAGAACGTCTCGAAAATCGAGGCGTTGACTCGCGACGCGAACGCCGAGGTGCAGGTCGAGCGGCCGACATCGGAGCGGGTCAATCCGGCGATGACGCGAGGAATGTGCAAAGGCGGGGGCGGTTCGCTGAAGGTCGCGCTTGGAACCGAAATCACGCGCATCGAAGCGGCGCAGATCCATCTGAAAAATGGAAGGGAGGAAGCGCTCCCGAATGATGTGGTTTTCACCATGCTCGGTCGCGAAGCGCCGCTCGATTTTTTCCGGCGCTCTGGCATCCCGATCGCGGGCGAGGGGACAGCGCGCGGTTGGCTTGGGCTCGGGGCCTTTCTGGTCTTCGCCGTGTTCGTTTACTTCTGGAAATCGGGTGGCTTCGCGGAGCCGTGGCTCGATCCCTGGCCGGGCAACATGCCGGCGTTTATCGGCTCGTTAGGCGGATGGTTCCAGGCGCAGATTGCTGACCGCGCGACGCTGCTTGGCACCCTGGCAGTTTCGCTCAAATCCCGCTCCTTTTATTACACGCTGGCCTACAGCCTCGCGATCGTCGTGTTTGGCATCACGCGGATTCGGCGGCGGAAAACTCCCTACGTCACGCTGCAGACGACAGTCCTAATCCTGGTGCAGGTGATCCCGCTGTTTCTCCTGCCGGAGATCGTCCTTCCGTATCTCGGTTACCACGGTGCCTTCGATCAAGGGCTGGGTCGAACGATCGCCAACAACCTTTTCGAATCCTACATTCCCGAAGCGCAATATCTCGCGCGGCAATGGCCGGAGTGGGGACATCCGCGCGCTTACTGGCGCGCCTACGGCTTTGTCCTGGCGTGGCCGCTCATGGTCTACAACGTCTTCACGGACGCACCGATTCTCTGGTGGCTCGTCCTCTCGTTTATCCAGACGTTCGTCATTATCCCTCTTCTTATCTGGCGCTGGGGCAAGGGGGCCTACTGCGGCTGGATCTGCTCGTGCGGTGCGCTGGCGGAAACGATGGGCGACCAGCAGCGGCACAAGATGCCGCACGGTCCGTTCTGGAACCGCTTCAACATGGCTGGGCAGGTTATCCTCGCTCTCGCGTTCCTGCTCTTGTTCATCCGAATTGCCGGCTGGATCTGGCCGCAATCCATTTTCGCGTCCGCGTTTCACATGTTGCTCGAAGGCAAAAACGCCGCCGGCAGAGTGGTGAACTACGTCAGCTACAAGTGGCTGGTGGATGTGGTCCTCGGCGGTGTGATCGGTGTCGGCCTTTATTTCAAATACTCAGGCCGCGTCTGGTGTCGCTTCTTCTGCCCGCTCGCCGCCCTCATGCACATCTTCACACGCTTCACGCGCTACCGGATTTTCCCGGAAAAGGCGAAGTGCATTTCCTGCAACGTCTGCACCTCCGTCTGCCATCAAGGCATCGATGTCATGAACTTCGCGAACAAAGGCATTCCCATGGAAGATCCGCAGTGTGTTCGTTGTTCGGCCTGCGTGCAGGAATGTCCGACGGGCGTGCTCGCCTTCGGTCGCTACGGCGAAGGCGACCGCATCATTCTGGATCAGCTGGCTGCCTCGCCCGTCCGGATGCGGGAAGGCGAGAGGTAGATCTCGTCCCCGCCAGCGACGTGGCTGCCGCGACTATTTGTAGCGCTTACCGTGTTTGATCACGAGGTCGACGCGCTGTAGCAGGTCGATGTAACGGAGCACGTCGCCTTTCACGGCGATGATGTCGGCAAACTTACCTGCGCTGACCGATCCATAATCTTTGTCCACCTTCATCATCACGGCTGGCCAATAAGTTGCCGCGCGGATAGTGGTCATCGGATCAACGCCCAGACGATTCACCCAGACATCGAGCTCGCGCCAGGTGGAGCTGCTGTGAAATTTCATCGGAATGCCGCTGTCGGTGCCGATCAACATCACGACGCCGCTCTCCTGCAATTGCTTAAATTTGTTGCCGACGGTAGGCCGGCGCAGCGGCGTGATTTGGTAATACGGCAACTGTCCGGGATGCGCGATCGACTGCTTGATGTCGGCGATGATGTCGGCTGGCACATCGAGCTGCCAGGCGGGATCATCGAGTTGCTCGTGATTGTCGCGCAAGTATTCGTAGTTGATCAGGCCCTCGATCGTCGGGCACCAGAAGAGCGGGCCGAGGCTCATCTTCGCGGTTCGTTCCGCGATCATGGCGCGAATGTCGGAGGGAATTTCCGGCGCCATCGCTAGTCCTGTGTGTTCGAAACAATCCGCGCCCGCGGCCAGACCGCGCCGGATTTCCTCGGGTCGATGCGAGTGGGCTACCACCGGTAGTTTACGCGCATGCGCCTCTGCCACTACCGCCTGCACTTCCTCCATTGTCATCTGATCCTGATCGATCAATTTGATAAGATTGACTCCCGCGTCGGCGAGCTGCCGCACCTTAGCCCGCGCGTCATTCGCTCCTTTTACCCCCCAGCGAAACTGCTCCGTGCCGGGATACGGCTCGTGTTGAATAAAGGGCCCCGAAACGTAGAGCGTTGGCCCAGGTATTTCCTCGCGATTGATGCGGTCGCGGACTTCGATGCTTTCCTGCAATGGCGCCCCGAGATCGCGCGCGCTCGTTACGCCAGCCATGAGCAATTGGTGCGCAGCTGCCGGCATGATCTCCTTGCCGAAGCGTTTCAGGTAAGTCTTGTCCCAATGCTCGTAATCGCTGTGGCCGAGCAGCATCGTGTGGACATGGCAATCCCACAGACCCGGCAATACCGACATGCCTTCGGTGGAGATAACCTCCGCCTCCGGCTGAATGGCAAGCGCGCCCACACTGCCGATCGCGGTAATCCGTTCGCCTTCGATGATGATGACACTGTTCGCGAGCGGTGGACCGCCGAAGCCGTCGATCAACCGGCCGCCGACCAGCGCGATCGGTCGACCAAGGGAGACTGCCGCAGTTGCAAGCAGGAGCAGGATAGGTCCTATGCGACCCATGTGACCTATAAGACTCATGGGCCACATCGTAGCGATCCAGATTGCGCAAGCACAAGCCGCGTTAACATCGGCTCGATGAAAATGAAGTTCATCGTCACGCCCAAGCCACCTTAACGGGCGGAAGTTTCTTCTGATTCCGCCAGCATTTTCTGGAAACGGGGATCGTTACGCACTGGATCCCATACCCAGCGCAGCCGAAGATCCGCCTCGGAGATGCTGTAAAACGTGCTGTCCACCGCCCCCGGCGTTTTTAGCAATCGCTCCAGCAGTGGAATCGAAAGATCGGCCTCTTCGTTGCGCGCATAAATGAGGGCTAGAAAACAATTCATGAGCGGCCCATCCAACGCATCTTTCGCCTCCGGTTTCAGTTCGACGGCGCGCTGCCCCTCGCGGACGGCTTCTTCTTTGCGGCCAAGGAAGGAATAGAGCAGACCGAGATTAGCGTGACGCTCGGCCGCGAGCGGTGATTCCGCGACGGCTGCTTCAAACTGCGCGCGCACGGCTTCGAAATTTTCCTGGGCCCGTACCGAGTCGCCCCGCGCCAGCGCGATGCAGCCTTGCAGGAATTTCTTGGGCGTGGTCTGCGCGTTGAGATAGGAAAATTCCTCGAGGGGCGAGCGCTCCAGCGCTTGTTCCGCCGCCACATAATCCCGCTCAATCATGTAAACATCCCAGCGTCCAGTCGTGACCACGCCGTCGGGATCCACGCCCGCCGGGATGGCATCGAGCGTCGTCTTGAGCGCCTCTGTGCTCCCGTTCCTGGAGAAGTCGACATAGGCGGCTTGGATTTTGACCGCGACCGAGTCAGGAGATAAAACGCGCAGACGTTCCACGAGGCGCGCCGCGGCCGGCCAATCGCGCAGCGCGGTGAAAGTGTAGACGAGATTGGTCACCACGTTCGGGTTTTGTGGATCGAGCGTGCCCGCCCGCTCGTACAACTCCAGCGCCTCTTTCCATTGACCTTGCCGCCGCCGGATGGAGGCGATCAATGACGCAACGCGGGCGTCATTCGGCGAAAGCCGCTGGGCGAGGGCCAGCTCCGGCAAAGCGCGGTCGTAATTCCGTTCCGTCCAGTAGTAGTAGAGGCCAAGAGCGACGTGGGCTTCTCCCAGGTTTGGCTCCAGCCGTAACGCTTCTTCCGCTCCCGCCAGCACCAGACTTTTCCAGCTCGGCAGCGGCTCGTGGTAATGGAAAATCGCCGCGCGCGTGGTGGCCAGCCGCGCGTGCGCGAGAGCGAAGGCGGGATCGAGCGCGATCGCCTTCTCGTATAGCTGGTCGGCCAGTTTGTAATCCTGGAGAAGCGTATCCGGCGACAATTCATACTGCCGCGCGCGGAGATAAAGCGCGTAGGCATCGGCATTATTCGTCGGTTTCCGCTCCACGATTTCTTTTTCTTCCGGACTTAAGGTGGCGCGCAGGGCCGTGGCGATTTCCTTGGCCAATTCCCCCTGCAAGGTCAGCGCATCAGAAACCGTGCGGTCGTAGGCTTCCGCCCAAACATGATGATCGGTCCGCGCGTCGATCAACTGGACAGTCAGCCGGAGACGGTCGCCCGAGCGCCGCACGCTTCCTTCCAGAATATTCGCTGCCCCCAAGCTGGTCCCGATCTCGCGCAGGTTGCGCTGTCTGATCTCCCGATACCGCATTACCGAAGTGCGACTGATAACCTTCAAGTCGTGAATCTTCGAAAGACTGGTCAGGATATCGTCCTGAATGCCGTCAGCAAAAAACGCGTTCTCCGCCTCCTGCGTCAGGTTTTCGAAAGGGAGCACGGCGATGCTTTTTTCGTTCGCCCCGGGCGGCACGCCCCCTTTTCCGGAGAAATGAAAGCGATCCAGAAGAAGCACGGTTACGGCCAGGGCCAGAACACCAATGATGACGAAGTCGAGCTTGCGGCCGGTGGCGCGCCGAATGGAACGCTCTGGTATTACGTCTTCCGTCCGGACAAGACCCTCCGGGGTCAACTCAAAGGCCCACGCCACGGCGAGGGCGAAGGGGAACCCCGCGAGGAGAATGACGATGATCAACCGAACCGCCCAGATCGGGATATCGAAGACTGGGGAGAGTGAGGCCGCGACCTGGACATTCAGCCAGGCAATAGCCGCGTAACCCACGGCCGCGCGGTAAACATTGCGGCGCTTTAATTCGCGAAAGAATTTTCCTGGGTTCACAGGGACGGTTCCGCCGCAAAGCTTCGCGAATCCTCGGGAGCTGGCGAGCGCAAA
>JACCXA010000083.1 GCA_013697365.1 Chthoniobacterales bacterium | reverse complement strand
GACATCTCGACCGAATACTCCGCGCTCATGAGCAAAGTCATGAGTAACGGAAATGGTTTCGTGAAATTTCCGATCAATGAGCCGGCCGAAGGCAAGAAGAAGTCGCAGGTGGAGGAGTACCTTGATTTCTACAACGGCGAAGGCGTGCAGCATAGCGCGGTCGCGACGAACGACATCGTAAAGACAGTCTCCGACCTGCAAAGCCGCGGAGTCGAGTTCCTGCAAATTCCGGCGAGCTATTACGCCACGGTTCTGGATCGGGTCGGCAAGATTGATGAAGACCTGGAGCCGCTGCAAAAGCTCGGGATCCTGATCGACCGGGATGAGGAAGGCTATCTTCTGCAGATTTTCACGAAGCCGGTGGAAGACCGGCCGACGCTCTTTTTTGAGATCATTCAGCGCAAAGGTGCGAAGAGTTTCGGGAAAGGAAACTTCAAGGCGCTTTTCGAAGCGCTGGAAAAAGAGCAGGACGCGCGCGGAAACCTGTAAACGACGGAGAACGATATGCCTCAATACCAACGCTTAGGCGAAATCCCGCGCAAGCATCACATCTGGTTTCACCGGAACCACGGCGCGCCCACTTACAAGAACGAGGGCATCGCCTACGAGCATGTCATCACGACGGAGGGCTTTAATGAAGCCTACTCGATCATGTATCACCTTCGGCCGCCGACGCGTGTGCGTAGCGTGGAACTGATTAAGTGCGAGGAGCTGAAGAAGGTCACGGACGCGCCCTTGCGTCACCATCATCTGAAAGCGGCGAACGTCCCGCGGAAAGGCGATCTCTATACTGGACGCATTCCGATGCTCTTCAATCAGGACATGATCGCCTATCGGCACAAGCCGGCGACGACCTACGGCGAGTACGAATATTACCGGAACGGCGGGGCGGACGAGATCATCTTTGTCTTTAAAGGCGCCGGCACGCTGGAGAGCCCTTTCGGAAAGCTGCGCTATCGCGCGGAGGATTACATCGTCATCCCACGCGGCATTACCTATCGCCTCGTGCCGGATAACGTGACGGAAGAAGATTACCTCATCATGGAGTCAACCGGTCCGGTGCGAATCCCGCGGCGTTATCTGAATCAGGATGGGCAGATCCGGATGGGCTCGCCTTACTCCGAGCGGGATTTTCATGGACCGAGCGAGTTGCTCGTGGTCGACAAGGACGAAGACGTGCCGGTGCTGGTAAAAGATGGCGCGCGCTGGACGCGCGTGGTGCACGCGCATCATCCGTTCGATGTCGTCGGCTGGGATGGCTTTGTTTATCCATTCACCTTCAACGCGCAGGACTTCGAGCCGATTACCGGCACGGTGCATCAGCCGCCGCCGATTCATCAGACTTTCGAGATTCGCGGTTACGTTGTCTGCACGTTTGCGCCGCGCTTGCTCGATTACCACCCCGAAGCCGTCAAGATTCCGTGGGTGCACGACAACGTCGAAGCTGACGAGGTTCTCTTTTACGTGCGCGGCAATTTCGGTTCGCGCAAAGGGATCGAAGCTGGGTCGATTACGTTGCATCCGCGCGGGATTCCTCATGGACCGCATCCCGGCACGATCATGGCGAGCAAAGATGCCACGCGCACGGAAGAGCTGGCGGTGATGTTCGATACGGAGCACACGCTCGAGCTGACCGAGCAGGCCGTCGCTCTGGACGACGAGAAGTATCCGCTCAGCTGGTTGGATTGATCCGCACGATTTTAGTGCTGCGTCAGCTCGCTCAGAGTAGTAGAGTTCGGGCGTGCCCGGTTTGGAGCAGTACTTCCGCTGGCAGCTGATCCTGGTGTTATCGGCCGCTTCTGCCATGCCGGAAGACGGGGGCACATGGCAGTCGCTCGCTGATTTCCCTACCGGTCGGCAGGAGGTTGCGACAGCCGTGTTAAACGGCAAGATTTATGTCATCGGTGGTCTCGAAGGGCAGGGGAATCCCTCAGCTCTGGTTGAGGTCTACAACCCGAACACCAGCACCTGGTCGATAGCGGCACCGCTTCCGTTTGGCAATGACCATCTCGCGGCCGCGGTCGCAGCCGGCAAGCTCTACGTCTTCGGCGGGGCGTCGCGTGACACCTTCGTTTACGATCCGATTTCTAACTCCTGGTCCTTTGTCGCCCAAATGCAGTCCGCCCATGGGAACACCCCCGCCGTCGGTGTGATCGACGACAAGATTTACGTCGCCGGCGGCACGTCTGGCGTCAATACGATCAGCACGGTCGAGATGTTCGACCCGGCCACGAACATCTGGACGCGGCGCGCCTCCATGGGAGTCTCCCGTAATCACACCGCAGGCGCAGTCATCGACGGCAAGTTCTACGTCGCAGCTGGTCGTGGCCCGGCGACGGCGGGGACCGCGTTGGAAGTGTATGACCCCGTGGAGAACCGCTGGTCGTCACTACCATCGATGCCGACGAACCGCTCCGGCGTGGCAGCGGCCGCCGTCGCAGGCGAGCTGTTCGTCTTCGGCGGTGAGACCTCACGCATCCATGGCGAAGTCGAGGTCTACAATCCCGTCGCGCGCAGCTGGCGAAGGCTGGCCGACATGCCAAACCCGCGACACGGCCTCTGGGCGTCGGTGATCGGCAACAAAATCTACCTGCCGGGTGGAGCGACTGTTCCGGGCTTTGGCGGTTCGACCGCAAACGACGTCTTCATCGTTGATCGTAAAGCGACCTTCGCGAATATCTCCTCGCGGCTGCGTGTCGAAACCGGAGACAACGTGCTGATCGGCGGATTCATCGTCACCGGCACCGGATCCAAGCGGATCATCGTTCGCGCCGTCGGGCCGTCCCTTCCGGTTGCGGGGGCTTTACCTGATCCGGAGCTGGAGCTGCACAATGGCGACGGCCTGATCATTGCCACGAACAACAACTGGAAGGAGGCACCGAATCGGCAGGAGATCATCGATTCCACTCTCGCACCATCCCACGATGCGGAGTCGGCGATTCTCATGCGGCTCGCGCCCGGAACTCACACTGTAGTCGTGCGCGGGACGAATGGCTCGACCGGAGTGGGATTGGTGGAGGTGTACGACTTGGAAGCAGGTTCGGAATCGAAGCCCGCGAACATCTCGACGCGCGGGCTCGTGCAAACGGGCGATGATGTGTTGATCGGCGGGATCATCCTCAACGGGAAGGACTCGATCCGGACGATGATTCGCGCGATCGGCCCGTCGCTCCCTGTGCCAGGCAGGCTGGGAAACCCGACCCTGGAATTGCGCGACTCCAATGGCGGGCTAGTCGCCGAAAACAACGACTGGCGCACTTCGCAGCAGGACGAGATCATCGCGAGCGGATTGTCTCCGATGAATGACTTTGAGTCCGCGATTTTCCGCACTCTCTCGCCGGCCACCTACACCGCGATCGTGCGCGGAGTTGGCGACACTACTGGTGTTGCGCTTGTGGAAGCATACGCCCTCGAGTGAGGCGCTGTTCCTCCGTTGGTAATCGGCGGCTGCGATGCCGCGATGCCGCGATGCTTGTGCCTCAGAGCGGTACAGCTACCTTCAGGTCTCATGCGCGACGGACATTCGAACCTCGAAACGAGCGACCCGCTGACGCGCGATACAGATCACGTCGGTGAGTCGCAACTCGAAGCGTTGACTGGCGCCTTTCACCACATCCTCGAAGCGGTCGGGGAGGACCCGCAACGTCAGGGACTCCTGAAAACGCCGGCCCGTGCCGCGCGTGCCTTTGAGTTCCTCACGCAAGGTTACCGGCAGAGCGTGGAGGAGATCGTCAACCAGGCGATCTTCGATTCCGCGGCGAGCGAGATCGTGCTCGTCAAAGACATCGAGCTTTACTCGATGTGCGAGCATCATCTCCTCCCGTTCATCGGCAGAGCCCACGTCGGCTATATTCCGAACGGCAAGGTTATCGGGCTCTCGAAAGTTGCGCGCATCGTGGATGTCTTCGCCCGCCGGCTCCAAATCCAGGAGCAACTGACCACGCAGGTGGCCGACGCACTTATGGATGCGCTGCAGCCAGGCGGCGTCGCGGTGGTGATCGAAGCCAGGCATCTTTGCATGATGATGCGCGGGGTGGAGAAGCAGAATTCCACCATGACCACTTCCTGCCTCCTCGGCTCGTTTAAGGACGATGCGCGGACGCGGGCGGAGTTCTTCTCCCTGCTCAAGCGCTAGCCCGCGGCCGCCATGTTCTTGACGGTCAGCAAGCGTCTGGAGTTTTCTGCTTCCCGCCGCCTTTTCAGGCCGGACTGGGGCGAGGGCGAAAATCGCGCCGCTTTCGGCGCGGAAACCAGCGCGCGCTACGGTGCAGGGCGAAACTACGTGGCCTGGTTTGTTTTCACCGGCCACGTCGATTCCGCCACCGGCATGCTGATGAACATCAGCGAAATCAAACAGCGTGCCGGTGGAGTAATCGAAGAAGACTACGACCACAAATTCCTGAACGAAGACAACCCAAAGTTTGCGGCCAAGGTTCCCACGGCGGAGGCGGTCGCACGCCAGCTCGTGTCGGATGTGGGGCCGCTCTTCCGGGGCTCGGGCGCGGAGCTGACCGCGGTGCATCTGGAGGAAACCCCGCAACGCGGCGCGACAGCTTACGCGAACGGGCACACGGACGGTCATCACGAATTCAGGTTTTCCGCCGCGCGGACAACCATGTCGCCGCACCTTTCGCGCGAAGAGAACGCGCAACTCTTTGGCGTTGCGGCCTCACCTCATGGCCACGGTCATGAATATCGTGTGCGATTGACAATGCGATTCGCTGCCGGTGCCGTCTCTCTCGTCGAAGATCAGGCAATCGCGGCCTGCGTCGCATCGCTGTCTGCTGAACTTGATCACCGGAATCTGAACCTCGAGGTGCCCGGAATGCGCTCGTCGCCGATGACGACGGAAGTGCTTGCGCGATACATCTTTCAGCGCGCGCAAGAATCATTGCCGCTTCATCGCATCCGTCTGCACGAACGCTCTGACTTCTTTGCGGAATACAATGCGAACGGAGAGCACCTGCTTGCGATGCAGATGCCCTTCAGCGCCTCGCACCGCCTGCAAAGCTACGAACATTCGCCGGAAGAAAACGCGGAGATGTATGGCAAGTGCAACAACCCGCGCGGTCACGGGCACCTTTATGTGAGCGAGGCGACAATCGGGGGAAAGTTGGACGAGCGCAGCGGTACGTTGTGCAACTTCGTGGAGTTCCGAGATGCGCTCTACCAGTCCGTCGCGGCCTGGGATAACCGTCACCTCGATCTTGAAACGGAAGAGTTCCGGCAGCGGCCCTCGACCGGCGAAAATATCGTCGAGACACTCTGGGCTAAAATGAGCCCACTGCTGTCGAATCGCCTCGAGCGCCTCCGCCTCTGGGAGACATCGAACAATCGCTTCACTCTACGAACGAATTAATCCGCATGAACGACGTGAAACAACTCTGGGGAGCGCACGCTTGTAGCGTGCTGGTTTCGGCATTCTGCCGAAACGAACTTTCGTCAGCCCACTTCGGACTCAGAGCATTGGACGTCAGGCACGCCCACGGAAGTCCGCGCAGGCGGAACGCCAGCGCCGGCACGCCGGGAGGCATGCGCTCCCCAAGAGAAACATGAAACGCATTCTCATCACGGGTGCGAGCCGCGGTATCGGACGGGCCATCGCCGAAAAGCTTGCCGCTCCAGACACGATGCTGCTGCTTCAAGGCCGCGACGCGAGTGCGCTCGACGAAACGAAGCGCTTCGTCGAGAAACGCGAGACCAAGGCCGAAAGCTTTACCTGCGACCTTTCAAAACCCGCCGATATCGCGAAGCTAATAGCGCAGCTCGGAAGCGCCTCGCTCGATACATTGATCAACAACGCTGGGATCGCCGTGGTCAAACCAATCGACGCCGTCTTGCTCGAGGAATGGCAGCGCACCCTCGCGGTAAACGTCACGGCGCCATTCCTTCTAACCCAGGGCCTCGTACCCAAAATGCCCTCGGGCGCCAGCATCGTGAATATCCTTTCCATCGCCGCGAAGACCGGCTTCGGCGGCTGGAGCAGCTATTGCATGAGCAAGTTCGCGTTGGAGGGCTTCTCGCAATCGCTGCGCGAAGAGGTGCGACCGCGCGGCATTCGGGTGATCAACATCTACCCCGCTGCGACCGCGACCGAAATCTGGAACGGCGTCGAAGGGGAATGGCCCCGCGACAAAATGATGTCCGCGCAAGAGGTCGCCGACGCTGTGAGTTACGCGCTCGGGCGGCCTGCCGATGTTGCTGTTGAAAATATCACGCTCTCAAGTATGAGCGGCACGCTCTAGGTAAACCGGCGATGCTCCGGAAGCGTTGAAACAGCCCTATGAGTCGAAAGGCTGGTAAGAAGCGGTCTCAAGCCAAAGGGAGGTTGTCGCCGCGGTCTCCGGACGGCAGGCGCGATGTCGCGGCAGCAGAAGTCGGGTCGCGTGAGACGCGCACGTCCATTGCCGCCCCGCTCGTCGCTCAGCACGATGCACCGGTTGAACGCAATTCTTCGATCCTGCGCGGCAGGAACTGGCTTTGGGCTTTTCTTCTCCTGGCCGTCACGATCGTCGCCTATCAGCAGGCCTGGAATGCCGGCTACATCTGGGACGACGACGAATACGTCACGCAAAACGAGCTGCTGACCGCGCCGGATGGGCTTCGGCGGATCTGGTTTTCGCTCGATTCACCGTCGCAATATTTCCCGCTCGTCTACACCACTTTTCGTATCGAGCACGCGCTCTGGGGTCTGCCCCCCGCAGGCTATCATTGGGTCAATATCCTCCTGCATGCCACGAACGCGTTCCTGGTCTGGAGGCTCTTAGTCGCTCTGCGCGTTCCCGGAGCGTGGCTCGCGGCAGCGCTCTTCGCGCTTCACCCGGTGCATGTCGAATCGGTCGCATGGATCACGGAGCGCAAGAACGTGCTCATGGGCCTCTTCTTTCTGCTCTCGCTGCTCTCGTGGAACCGGTTTGTCAACGACAGCACACGATGGCGCTCATACTCGTTCGCGCTTGTCTTCTACGCGCTGGCGCTCTTCGCCAAAACGCCGGCCTGCACGCTCCCGGCCGCGCTGGTGCTGATCCTCTGGTTGAAGCGGAAGTCGATCGATTGGCGGCGCGTTGCGCAAATCGCACCGTTCGTCCTTCTGGGACTGCTGATGGGTTTGGTCAGCATCTGGTGGGAACGTCACCATCAAGGCACGCAAGGCGCGTTGTTTGCGATCGCGCCGGTCGAGCGTGTTCTCATCGCGGGCCGCGCCGTCTGGTTTTACCTCGGCAAGTTGCTTTGGCCGATTGACCTCGCGTTCAGTTATCCGCGTTGGTCGATCTCCTCGACGGACCCGCTCGATTACCTGCCGCTCTTTGCTCTCGGGCTCCTTGCGGTGGGCATCTTTTTCGCCCGCCGCCGCCTCGGCCGCGGACCGGAAGTCGCAGCTTTGTTTTTTGTTGCGACCCTGAGTCCGATGCTCGGGTTGATCATGCTTTACACCTTCCGCTACTCGTTCGTGGCGGACCATTATCAATATCTCGCCACGATCGGACCGTTCGCGTTGGCTGCCGCCGGAGCGACGACCGCGCTGAGTCTCATACCGCGAGCTCAGGCGGCGCTCGCGAAGCCCGCTCTCTACAGCGCGCTCCTGCTGTCGTTAGGCGTGCTCACGTGGCGGCAGTGCAGGATCTACGCCGACGAGGAGACGCTGTGGCGGGCGACGATCGCGACGAATCCGAAGAGCTGGATGGCGCACAACAATCTCGGCATCAAACTGCTGCAGAAAGGGCAGGGGGATGACGCGATCTCACATTACGACGCGGCCCTGCAGCTAAATCCCAGCTACGCCGAGGCGCATTTTAATCGCGGCAACGCGCTCGTTCGCTCCGGCCGCACGACGGAGGCGGTGGCCGCCTATCGCAAGGCAATCGAGCTCTTGCCGTCGTTTGGCGCGGCGCAAGCGAATCTCGGCTCGATCCTCCTCGACAACGGGCAGTTGCAGGAAGCTGTCGCGCATCTGGCGAAAGCGGTCGAGTTCGGCCCTGTCACTGCTGAAGCGCACGCGCGACTAGGCGATGCGCTTTCGCGTCTGGATCAAGTCGACTCCGCGATCACGCAGCTCGAGCGAGCGCTGCAGCTGGATCCGCAGTCGGCGGAGGCGCGGAACAATCTCGGTCAGGTGCTCGCCCGTGCGGGCCGCGTGGCGGATGCAATCGTAGAGTTCAGACGCGCGTTGGAGATCACCCCGGAATCCGCGGGCGCACAGAACAATCTCGGCAACGCGTTGTTGCAGACCGGCCGAGTCGAAGAAGGGATCGCGCACATCCAGAAGGCGTTGACGCTGGATCCGCAAAACGCGGCCGCGCACTTTAATCTCGGGAATGCATTCCTCCGCACACCGCGAATGGAGGATGCGATCAACTCGTTGCGTCGGGCGGTCGAGATCAGGCCTGACTACGTCCGCGCGCGAAATAATCTGGCGAATGCGTTGACGGAATCCGGCAGTCTCGAAGAGGCCGTAGAGCACTACGCGAAGGCACTCGAAACCGATCCCTCATACGCGGCTGCGCACAATAATCTCGGTCGTGCACTTGCGCGGCTGGGCCGGACAAGCGAGGCGGAGGTTCACCTGCGTCGCGCTGCGGAAATCGATCCGCAGTTCGCGCGCGGAATGTCCGGGCGGCCGTGATGACGCGGGCGCGATTCGTCTCAGAACGCCCGCCGCCAACCCGAGATCGTCCGCACCGGCAGGTCTTCGAATGGATTGACGGCAGCGTCGGCTGGCACTTCCACCAGCCTGCTGGCCGTCGCGTTCATTTGCAGGAAGTAAGCCGCCTCGATCGCGTATGCCGTCATGTAAGGCACGCCACGCCAGCCTTCCGGGCCCGTCCCCGCGGGCGGCATCACTGGCGGGCGCAGCGGCGGATTTGAAAACGGGAAGTGACCGACGAGCCAGACGGTATTTCCGCCGCGCATGGCGGCTTCCATCTTTGCGATCACTGGGCGGAGCGGATCGTCTTGTAGCATCTGCGCTTTGAAAAGATCGAGCCGCTGCAGCCCGTAGCTCTCAAGAGGTGGCAATGTCGTCCACGCTGCGCGTCCGGTGTAGCAGCGCGCAAACGTCGCACCGCAGAACCATGGGTGGACGAGCACGAGATCGCCCTCGCGGACGGTCTCATCAAGGTGCCGCGCAACGAGGTCAAGGTTCGTCATGCGCATGTGCAGCCTCGGGAGAACGCTTGGGACTAGGAAGGCAACGGCCGCCGCCACCGCGCCGATGCGGACGAGGCGCGCCCAACTCGGACGCGCAGCTCGCGCGACGAGCGCGTCGATACTCACCGCTGCCAAGGCCATCCAGACGAGGTAATACCAAACCTCGGACGGGAAGTTCAGCACCTTCAGGAAGACGTAATACGCCAGGGTGCTTGCCGCGAGGATGGTCAGGAGAAACCAAGCCATATCCGAGCGCTCCTCTTCAGCAGGAAGTGCTTTGTTCCTGAACGCCAACGCGCATCCGATCACGACCGCAATCACCAGGCTCGCGGCCCAGAGCCAAAGCATGAGCGGATGCGGATCGCTCAGTGCCCGGTGCAGGACGAGCCAGATGCGTGCAAGGTCGATCGGCACTTGCGTGGCGACGTTCCACTCATTGGCTCGCTTTACGACAGGCAGATAAGGCAGCAGCGAAAAGGCCGCGGGAACTCCGACTGCTCCGATCAAAAGCGCCCGTCGGAGGTCCTTCCGTCGCGCCGCGACGACAACACCGCCCAGGCAGATCGCCGCAAGAATAAAGGCGTTTTGGTAGAGCGACTGCACCGCCAGCACTCCAGCGAGCATTGCGATCAGCGCGTTCTTGCGTGAGGGCGAGCGAACCACCGCCCAAGTGGATGCCAACGCGATCAGGGTAAAGAACACCCCGACTCCGTAGGCACGAAGAGAATCTCCCCAGCGGATGGCGACCGGACTCAAGCCGAGAAGGAGCATCGAGACAAAGGGAGGCGACGCAGACAGACGCCACGCGTTCCACCAGAGCGCGCCCACGACAGCGATGCCGACGAGGCACCCGAAGGCGCGAAGACCTGCATCGCTTCCGCCCAAGCCGACACCGCTCCAGGCGCGGATCAGCATCGTGACCAAAAGTGGGAACGATTCGTGTTCGATGTGCGACCAGATGGCGGTCACCGACGGCATCTGCGCCAGGTGCACTGCGGCCGCTTCATCGCGCCAGAGTCCGCCAGCGTGCATCATGTTTGTCACGTGAAGCGCGACGAGAATCAACGCGAAGATACCCGCGCCGATCCACTCGATGCGGCGGAGGATCGGAGAATGCCGATGGGGCGCGGCGACAGGTCTCTTCATCCGCGGCATGTCTCATCTATCGCAGGGCTTCTCAAGCGAGCGGGGAACGCGGCTAACGCGACGAGAAAGCCCTCAGCTCTCTCAGCGTGGAGAGCGAAATCCGATTTCCGTCTGCATTTCTCCCCAGAGCCAATCGACGAACCAATCTTTTTCGATTGATCCTGCTCGGGCGTTGGCAAGGGCTTCCGCCTTTCCGACGCTACCATTCACACAGTAGAGATACGTGAGCAGGAAGAAGTCATTGATGTTCGGAAGACCGCGGTCTTTCTCGACCTCGAGCAAACGAATGGCCGCCTCAAAGTCCCGGCGGGCCAGCGCCCCCGCCAGGAGATCATGCAGTGCCTCAGCTGGCAATGAATGCGAGTCAGCGACCCATCGCTCAGCCAGCGAAAGACGAAACTCGTCGCTGTTCAAGACCGTCAGCACCGGCGTTCGCAACTGCGAATGGCGCAGGTCAAAATCGAGTTCCGCTAACCAATTACTTCCAGACATCTCCGCCCGATAGCGCCTTTCGCGGAGGAAAAAGAGGGGCGCGAGCGCTTCCGTCCGTTCGTTAGTCCAAACGTCGCGAACCAGAGAGGAGGCACGAAAACGCTGCAGGGCGCCAGCGTGTTCGAGATAGCTGTACCCCAACCGATATGCCGCATTCACATCGGCCCGTACGTCGGTCAGGCGCTTTGGATAAAAATCATTCAGGGGTCCAACGCCCTGCGTTAACCCGACCGATCTCCTCAGCATCCATGACAAATAAAGCAGACATCTGCTCGGGGA
>JACCXA010000053.1 GCA_013697365.1 Chthoniobacterales bacterium | reverse complement strand
GCTCCGTCATTCCCCAAGCGACCGCGAGCTGCCGGTCGGAGAAGCCGAGCTTCTTAGCGCGGCGAAGTTGATGAAAGTCAACAAGCGGACACTCCCGCTGGAGCACGGCCGTCTCGGCTGTGCGGCCCGCGGGCGTCTCGCCTGCCGATTCGTCGAGGCTCAACTTCCACTCGCAGCGCAGTCTGTATTCACCTTCACCCAGCGCTGCTTTCTCCGGATTGCGCGCCATGTAGCTGCGAAACCCCCGCAGCGCCTCCCAATCGCGGACGATCCGATCAAAGCTTTCGTCCTGCCAGATATTGTCGTCAGTGGTCGCGCCCGCGCGCTTCAAAGCGTGCGCCGTGAAGCCCTTCCAGGAATGCAAGATCTCTGACAACGAATGGCCGCGCGCTGGCTGAAACAGCACGTGCACGTGATTCGGCATAACTACGAATCCATCGAGCACATAACGCCTGCCGTCGAAGTGCTGCAGGGCAGAAGCGACAATCTCTCCTGACGCCTTTGAGCGCAGCAGACAAGAACCATGGCCTTGATCCAGCCACGTTTCGCGGCTCTCCAAAAAACGCTCCTGATATTCGAATGCGGTGCGCGCATCCCAAGGCTTCGGGTGACGATCGTCCCACGCGGCAAGCTCGTCTCTCCATCGTGCACAAAGCGAGGCCGGGACCGAATCTGCAAGCCGGAATGTGACGAAGTAAGTCGCGCCGTCTTGCTCCCAGTGCGGCAGGTTGCGGCGGGATTGATTTACCGGCCCGTGCTCGTCGAAGGCGCGGAAGATCGGCCGGCGCACAGGCGTCTCGCCTGTGCGGACGCTGCTCGCAGAAGCAGCAGTCGAGACGCCCGCTGGCCGCAGAGCTGGGACGGCCGTGCTCCGAGTGGCGCCGTCTGTCGTCGCCAGCTTCCGCAGCGCTTTCGCTTCCTCCACGATCTGCCGGATGTTATGCAGAAACCACCGATCGATCTTCGTCAGCTCGAAAACTTCATCGATCGTCATCCCATCCTGGAACGCCTGTGCGAGGTAGAAAATCCGCTCGGCATTTGGGACCACGAGCCGGAGTTGGAGCGTCTCCGCATCGACACGCTTCTCTGCTCCATCGCAGCAAAGCCCGAATCGCTTGATCTCCAGCGAACGCAACGCCTTCTGCAACGCTTCCTTGAAGGTGCGTCCGATCGCCATCGCTTCGCCGACGCTTTTCATCTGCGTCGTGAGCGTCGGATCCGCTTGCGGGAATTTCTCGAACGTAAACCGCGGCACCTTCACGACGCAGTAGTCGATCGTGGGCTCGAAACTCGCGGGCGTCTCGCGGGTGATGTCGTTCCGGATCTCGTCGAGCGTGTAGCCGACCGCGAGCTTGGCCGCGATCTTCGCAATCGGAAATCCAGTCGCCTTCGAAGCCAGCGCCGAGGAACGCGAGACGCGCGGATTCATCTCGATCACGACCATTCGCCCGTTCGCCGGGTTAACCGCGAACTGAATGTTCGACCCGCCAGTCTCGACCCCGATCTCACGAATGACCGCAAACGAGGCATCGCGCATGAGTTGGAACTCGCGATCGGAAAGCGTTTGCGTCGGCGCGACGGTAATGGAGTCGCCGGTGTGCACGCCCATCGGATCGAGGTTTTCGATCGAGCAAATGACGACGCAGTTGTCCGCGCAATCGCGCATCACCTCCATCTCAAATTCCTTCCAACCGACGAGCGACTCTTCGATCAAGACTTCACCCACCGGCGAAAGGTGCAGGCCACGCCCGGCGATCTCGTCCAGCTCCTGCCAATTATAGGCGATGCCTCCGCCGGAACCCCCAAGTGTAAACGCGGGTCTGATGATTAGGGGAAATGCGCCGATCTCATCTGCAATCCGCGCGCCGTCCGCGATCGTGTGCGCGATGCCGGAGCGCGGAACATCGAGGCCGATCCGCAGCATCGCTTCTTTGAAGAGCTGACGGTCCTCCCCCTTCGCAATGGCCTGCGCATTCGCGCCAATCAACTTCACCCCGTGACGTGCGAGGGCGCCGTTTTTGTTTAAAGCCATCGCGACATTGAGCGCGGTCTGGCCGCCCATCGTGGGCAAAATCGCATCCGGCTTTTCGCGTTCGAGAATGGCTTCGACGACCTCGGGCGTGATTGGCTCGATGTAGGTTCGGTCGGCGAACTCCGGATCCGTCATTATGGTGGCCGGATTGGAGTTTACGAGGACGACTTCGTAGCCCTCTTCCTTGAGCGCTTTGCAGGCCTGGACGCCGGAATAATCGAACTCCGGTCCCTGCCCGATCACGATAGGTCCCGACCCGATAAGGAGGATTTTGCGAAGCTCGTTATTCCGCGGCATTTTGCAGCGGGAGCGTAGACGAATTTACTTCGGCGTCACCAGCTAAACGGTGAAGCCGGCACGTTCCAGAAAGGGAGTGATCCACCAGACGATCGCCTCCTCCTCCCCGCGCGGCGGCGCGCTCACGCCCTCGAACAAATTCCAGTGCTCGGTGTGTTCCGTCGCTTCCCCCGGCTCGAGATCGGCGAGCGATCCGAGCGCTTCCACTTCGAGCATCTCTTCATTCGTGAAAGTCTCGAAATTGCAGCCGAGATCCGGATAAGTCGCGCCCTCGCGGAACTCGATCGTCTTCAGGAAAAGCGAGTCGTCGCGGTGATAGGCCACCCAACGCTCGCGATGCAGCAAACCAAGTTTCGCTGGACCCGCATCTCCCTGGCGGAGCACGATAAAACGCTGCCCCCAGCGCCAGCGGCGATCTGTCATGTCGCTGAAAGGCCACAGGATCATCGACCGGTTCGGGAGCAAATCGCGTGGGTGCTCGCCGAGCGGCGGCAAAGGAATGATTTCGCACCCGCCCGGTACCAAAACGCTCAGGCCCCATGTCGCGACCTGCAGCGGCTCGCCGCCGTGATTCTCCGCGCGATGTGTAATGGTGACGCGCGACGAAGTTTCATCGAGCGTGACCGTCATGACTTTGCGGATGGGCCGCTCTTCGACGGGCCCATTGCTCGTTTCCACCGCATACTCGGAAAGCACGCGATGCTCGACGGGAGTGTTGTCCGGGAGGTAACTCAGGACCGGGTGCTCGGGCGCCAGCCAGAAGCGATGTCCACCGCGCGACATCCAGTCGCTCTCATTTGTCCCGCCGAGTTGCCAGTCGAAGGTCTTGAAGACATTAGTGCAATCAGCCGTGCGGTAAGAGATCACGCGCGGCCCGACATCGAGCGTGATGATCAGCTCTGTCCGGCCGTTAGCGATGCGGAGGTTGTTTTCCCAACCGCCGAAACTGACGTGATCGATGGCCATGTGATCAGGCCGCGGCCGCCGCCTGGCGCTGCCGATCGAGATAGACCTTACAAATGCCCTTCATTCGCGTGAGGATGTAGTAGGTCGTCTGGCTGCGCACGCGCACCAGCTCCGCGCCCACGATGCGGGTCACGAAATCGCTCGGTAGTTCGAGGATCTCCTGCGGCGTGGCGCCATCGAGGCCCTTGCAGAGTATTGCCGTCATGGCGCGCGTCAGCGTTTGGACTTCAGGCCCGAGAGTCATGCGGAAATGGGCCCTCCCTTCCTCGTCGACCTGCAGATATACGCCAACCGTATCGGCGCATTCCTCATCTCTCCGCACATCTTCCAGATCGAACTCCTCGCCTGTGCGCGGCTCCTGTTTCTTCGCGCTGTCAGCGTAGGAGACCAGCGTCTCGCGCCGCTCCACTTCCGGGAGCATTTCGAAGAGGCTGATGATCTTATCGAGCTTCGGCGGATACATCTTCAACTCCTGCTCACAATCTTGATCCTAATCCTGATCTCTCCTAACAAAGGATTAAGATCAAGGTCAGGATTAGGAGCAAGAGTGAGCCTTACGCGCCCTTCTCAATCGGCGCCCCGACCTTGTTCCCCCACTCAGTCCATGAGCCGTCATAATTGCGGACGTTATTGAGCCCGAGCAGATACGTCAGGACAAACCACGTGTGGCTCGACCGTTCGCCGATGCGGCAATAGACGATCGTGTCCGTGCCTTGCTTCAATCCGCAACCTTCGAGGTAAATTTTCGCGAGCTCGGACGGGGACTTGAAGGTGTTGTCATCATTTGTGGCGGTTTTCCAAGGAACACTCGTCGCGCCGGGGATGTGGCCGCCACGCAGCACGCCTTCCTGCGGATACTCAGGCATGTGAGTGACGTCCCCTTTAAACTCACCGGGCGAACGCACATCGATCAAAGGCTTTTCGCTCTTGCTTTGCGCGAGCGCTTCGTCGGCGAATGCGCGCACTTCTTTGTCATAGCGCTTCTTCGGCACCGGGTAGTCAGCAGGCGGGTAGTTCGGCACGTCGCGCGTCCAGGTCCGGCTATCGGCTCGCCATTTATCGCGCCCGCCGTTGAGGATTTTCACTTTCTCGTGACCGAACAACCGGAAGGCCCAGAGCGCATAGCAAGCCCACCAGTTCGCCTTATCGCCATAAAAAACGCAGGTGGTGTCGGGCGAGATTCCCTTGTTGCTGCAAAGGGAGGCGAATTGGTCCGGCGAGATGTAGTCGCGAATCACCGGATCTTGCAGATCGGTCCGCCAATCGATGTGCACCGCGCCGGGAATGTGCCCGGTATCGTAGAGGAGGATGTCTTCGTTCGACTCGACAATGCGAACGTCGCTGTCCTTCGAATGTTGCTCGAGCCAATCGGCGTCGACTAGAGCCTCGGGGTGAGCGTAGGAGGTCGGTTGGGTAGCCATGCGGCAAGCTTGAATCTGCACCGCCCTCGCGCAAGACGATTCGGAGCACGGCCTTGCGGTTGCACAGGCATCTTGCCTGTGGGGCCATCGGGCGTCTCGCCCCGTGAGTCTTCTGTTCGCCTTTTTCCGACCGGGCGAGACGCCCGGTTTCCCCACAGGCAAGCTGCCTGTGCTACTTTTCCACCGGAAAGCCGGCCTTCTTCCACGCCTGCCAGCTGCCGGGAACGTTGTGCACGTCTGCGAAGCCCTCCTGCTTGAGAATGCTGGCCGCAAGACTCGCCCGATAGCCGCTCGCGCAATACACCGCCGTCGGTTTCGTCTTATCGAGCGCGGCGCTCTTCTCGCGCAGTTCCGGCAGGAAGAAATGCTGCGCACCGGGAATGTGACCGTGCTTCCATTCCCCGGGCCCGCGCACATCGAGGAGCTGAAACTTCGCACCATTGCGCTGGATTTCGTGCACGCTCAACTGCGGCACTTGCTCTAGAGGGAAACCGGCCGCCTCCCACGCTTTGATCCCACCGACCAAATAGCCGGCGAACTTCATATAGCCGGTGCGAAGGAAAAGCTTCACGACCTCTTCGAGCGCGTTGTCTTTCTCCAGGACGAGCAAAACGGGCTTGGCCGGATCGAGCAGCCATCCGGCCCAAATCGAGAGCGAGGGGGAGCCACCGAGATTGAGCGCGCCGGGAATGTGCCCGCCGCCAAATGCCAGCATCGATCGCGTATCGACCAGCAGGCTTTTCCCCTCCTCGATCGCACTCTGGAATGCCTTCGCCGGAATCGCCGGCACCGTCGGTAAATTGCCGATGATCTCCGGTCCCTCCGCGTTGAGTTTCTTCATCCGCGGGTAGTAAGTCGGCACGGGCGGCGCGGTGCGCAGCGCGTAATCGGTGAACTTCTCTACGTCGTCGAATTGCAGGAACGGATTGTTCGCCCGCTCGTAACCGATCGTGCTTTGCAGCCGATCGCCGATGTCCGCCCCACAAGGCGATCCGGCGCCATGCCCTGGATGAATGATGACGCTATCCGGCAGGCCCAGGAAATATTCGCTTAACGTCCGGAATTGCTGTGCTGCAAGTTGCTTCGTGTGCGCGCTGCCGAGCAAATCGGGCCGACCCGCCGAGCTGACGAAAAGCGAATCTCCGGTCAACACGCCCCATGGCTTCTCCGGGCTCTCGGCTTCGGCGACCTCAAAACTGATATGTTCCGGGGTGTGCCCGGGCGTATGCCGCACGGTCACGAGCGTCTCCCCAAAAGTAAACGTGTCGCCGTCGTACAGCTTCTGCGTCTCGAAGCCATACTGCGCGCCGCCTTCATGGCTCACGTAGATCTTCGCCGAATCGACGCGCGCGCAGAGCTCACGCGCGCCGCTCATCAAGTCGGCATGAATATGCGTCTCGAAGATGTGCGAGATCGAGACGTTCTTCTCGCGCGCCAGCTCAATGTATTTGTCGACATCGGGCGTCGGATCGAAGACGGCGACGATCCCTTCATCATCATCGCCGAGGAGGTAGGAAAGCTCGGCAATTCCTTCGGTCTGGATGCGTTCAAAGACGAGTGACATTGTATTTGTTCGGTTGCCGCGAGTCTAAGGAAACGACGCACGTGGAGCAAGCGTTGCCGTGTAGCGACGGCGCACTGTCGCCGTAACACGCGTGGATTGCATGGAACGCCTGCAATCGCCGACAGAGCGGCGTCGCTACAGCGCAAAGACTCGCGATCGCGCGGAAACGGTTCGATCGCTAGCGCCGACGGCGCCCGTAAGAATATCCGCCGTGGGTACGACCGCCGCCGATCGCGCGCTTCCCCGTCCCGGTGATCGATTCCGGTTCGAAGAGCGCGGTGTAGAGGTAAGGAAATCCATCCAGCTTCAGCCGCGGAATCTTCGCGCCAATAAACTGCTCGATCGCTTGCAACGATCCCAGCTCCTCTCCGTTCATGAGCGTGAACGCGTCGCCCACTTTCTGCGCGCGCCCCGTCCGTCCGATGCGGTGGACGTAATCTTCGGTGTGCTCCGGAACGTCGTAGTTAATGACATGACTGACGCCGGCGATATCGATCCCGCGCGACGCGATATCGGTCGCCACCATGATCTCGTACTTGCCGCTCTTGAATCCTTCCAGCGCCTCGACACGTTCGCGTTGGGTGCGATTCGAATGCAGGACGGCCACGGAATGCTTCCCCTGTTTCAGCTTCACCGCGATCTTGTCCGCGCCATGCTTGGTGCGTGAGAAAATCAGGGCGCTATCGAAGTTTGTGCGTTGGAGGAGCGCCATGAGCAGGTCGAACTTTTGCTCGGCCGCCACCGGATAAACGGCATGCGTGACCGTCTCAGCAGGCATGCGCTGGGCCCCGATTTCCACCACCTCTGGATTATGCAGGACCCACCCCGCCAGACGCTCGATCTCCGGCGGAAGCGTCGCGGAAAAGAGCAGCGTCTGACGATCCGTGGAAATCTGCTCCACTATCCGGCGCACGTCGGGCAGGAAGCCCATGTCCAGCATCCGATCCACTTCGTCGAGCACGAGCACCTTCACCTTATCGAGTCGCATCGTGCCCTGGCCGAGGTGGTCAAGGAGGCGGCCCGGAGTCGCGACCACGATGTCAGTCCCGGCCGCGGCTTCCTCACGCTGCTTGCCGTAGCCGACGCCGCCATGCACCAGTGAAACGCGCAAGTCCGTGAAGCGCCCGTAATCGCGAAAAGCCGTCTCCACCTGCGCCGCGAGTTCGCGAGTCGGTTCCAGAACCAGGCAGCGAAACGCGCCGTGTTCCGCCAGATTGGTCAGGATGGGAAGCGCGAACGCCGCGGTTTTTCCGGTGCCGGTTTGTGCGGTGCCGATCAGATCCTTGCCGGCGAGAACGATGGGGAAGGCCCGAAGCTGAATCGGCGTCGGGTCGCTAAACCCCATCGCCTGTGTTCCGCGCACGACCTCCGGCGAAAGGCCAAAGTCTTTGAATGACACCCGCGGAACGTAGTCGAGCCCGGCCCTGAAGCAATCAGGTTGTAATAAAGTCGCTGCCTTCGCTCTTGTTTTCTCTTTCAGCTCGAACGCGATTCCGGCTTAGATCGGAGCGCATGGACGATCTCACAGACGCGGCTGCCATCCGCGCCCTTCGTCAAATGCCCAACGTGGGACCGTCAATTGCGCGCGATTTGTTGTCGCTGGGCATTCGGCAACCGGCGGACTTGAAGCGTCGAAATCCCAAGCGCCTGTATGACCAACTCTGCGCGCTAACCGGCCAGCGCCACGATCCCTGCGTGCTCGATACCTTCATGGCAGCGGTGGCATTCGCGAAAACCGGAGTCGACCGGAAATGGTGGGAGTTCACACCGACCCGGAAGCGGCGCTTCCCTTTGATCTGAGCTTGGCCACATGAACAAGCTCCTGCGCATTCTCGTCCTTGCCGACACGCACAATCATCTTCCGCTGAAACTCGATCATCTCGCCGCTGGCGTAGACGAGATCTGGCACCTGGGTGATGTCTGCGCGCCGAGTTTGCTCGACACATTTCGCGCGGCTGGACCGCCGCTGACCATCGTTCGCGGCAACTGCGATGAGACTGAGGAATGGCCGCTTGTCGTTGATCTTGAGCGCAACAGTCTCCGCCTTCGCTTGATTCACATTCCACCCAATCACCCACCGGACAAAGTAGACGTTCTCCTACATGGACACACGCACGTGCCGCGAGACGAACGGGTCGGTGGCGTGCTGTTTCTTAACCCAGGCTGCGTGACGCGTCCGAATCGCGGCGCACCGGCGAGCGTTGCATATCTGGAGATCGCGACCGATGGCAAGCTGCAGTGGCGTCCCGTCCAGTTGCGTTGACTGGAGCGCCTCCCGGTCACTCCGCCCGCAGCGCCACCATGGGATCGACCCCACTCGCTCGCCGGGCAGGTAACCAGCAAGCCAGGAATGCCACGAGTAACAGAAGCCCTGACAAAGCCACGAACGTCATCGCATCCGTCGCGCTCACGCCGTAAAGCAGATTCGCCATCAAGCGTGTGAGGCCGAACGATGCCACCAGCCCCAGCACCACGCCCAGACCCGTCAGCATCATACCTTGCCGCACGATTAGCCTGAGCACGTCGCCCCGTTGTGCGCCTACCGCCATTCGGATGCCGATCTCGCGCGTCCGCTGCGAGACGGAGTAGGACATCACGCCGTATAATCCGATCGAGGCGAGCGCCACCGCCATGCCGGCAAAAATCGTCAGCAAGGTCATGGTAAATTTCCGTTTCAAGAGCGAACGAGCGATCGCATCCTGCATCGTCCGCACGCTTCCCAGGGCCACGTTGCGATCGATGCTCCAGACCGCGCTCTGCACCGCCGGCACGATCGTGAGCGGATTCGCAGCTTGCGTCCGGACAGCGACGAACATGCGCGGCCAGATCGCCTGGCCGAGCGGCTGATAGAGTTCGCTCCGCGGGGCCGCGTCCAGCGACATGTGCTTGATGTTTCCCACCACGCCGACGACCTGAAGCGATTCGTTGTTCAAGCCGAAATTGGTAATGAACTTCCCCACCGCCTCCTCTCCGGGGAAGGCATCACGCGCGGTCGCTTCGTTGATGACCGTGACCCGCGCGGAATCTTTCGAATCCTGCTCGGTAAAGGTCCGACCGCGCAAAAGCGGGATGCCCATGGTGCGGAAGTAATCCGGTGTGATGACTCGGATGTCCGCTTCATGAGCCTCCTCGCTGCCGAGGATGTTGAACGAGCGCGAACTGTTCCCGCCCGAGAGTGGGAGGCGGCTGACGGCGCCCACGCGTTGCACGCCGGGCAGACCGCGCAGCCGTTCGACCACTTGTTGATAGAACGCCAGATGCCGCGCTTCTTCAGAAGCTGGAGGCAAACCAACATCGAAAATCAACAGGCTCTCCGCCGTAAACCCCGGATCGACATGCATCAGCTTCGAGAAACTTTTCACCATCAGGCCGGCTGCGATCAGGAGGACGAGCGTAAGCCCAACCTCGGTCGCGATCAAAATCGAGCGGCCGCGGCTCCGACTAGCCGTGCTGCCGCGTTGCCCTTCGCCTAACGAATTGATGGGACTGCCGGAAGAGACAAAAAAGGCGGGGGCCAGCCCGAAGAGAATGCCCGTCGCCACTGAAATGACGAAGGTGAAGAGGAGCACGCTCCGATCGAGGCGGATGTCTTTAAAGCTGCTTAACCCTGGTGGGGCGAGCGCGATCAGCAACGGAATCGCCCAGGCGGCCAGGACCACACCGAGCGCTCCACCCATCAGCGCAAGCAAAACGCTTTCAGTGAGCAACTGGCGCACGAGCCGGGAGCGGCTCGCGCCGAGGGCAGTGCGGATGGAAACTTCTTTCGCCCGGCTCGCCGCGCGGGCGAGCTGTAGATTGGCGACATTCGCGCAGCCGATCAGAAGCAGGAACCCGACGGCGGCGGCGAGAACGACCAGTGCCGGGCGGATGCTTCTCACTTTGTCCTCCTGCAACGGTGTCAACGCCACGCCCACTTCCCTGTTCTGCTCTGGAAATTGCTTCTCCAGGCGGGTCGCGATCGCGTTCATCTGCGTTTGCGCCTGCTGTAATGTGACGCCCGGCTTCAGACGCGCGTAGACATCGAGATAGTTGCTGTCGCGCAGCTGCCGCGGGTCTTGCGTCGGTCGCAGAGAATGCGTCGGTACGCCAAAGGGCGACGGCACCCAAAGCTCGGAGTATTCGTCCGGCGTGAAGTTCGCCGGCATGACCCCGACGATGGTGTGCGGTACGCCGTCGAATCTGATTTCGCGGCCGATGACACTGCCTTCGCCGCCAAAGCGCCGCTGCCACAAGGCGTGGCTGAGCACCATGACGTTGGCGCTGCCAGGATTCTCGTCCGTCATCACCAAGGCGCGCCCCAGGATCGGGTTGACGCCAAAGACTTGAAAGAAACTCGCCGTCACCGTCGTTGCGCGCAGACGCTCGGGGGCGTCTCCTTCCGTTAAGTTCCCTTGCGTGCCACGCGTCGCCGACATGTGCTCGAAGACATCGTTCTGCGCCGCCCAATCGATGTAGTTCGCGGGCGAAGCCGCATCTCGCATTTCGCCGGTGTCGCGCTCCGTCGCGGAAACGTAAACGAGCCGATCCGCATCCGGAAACGGCAGGGGGCGCAGCAGGACGCCGTTTACCACGCTGAAGATCACCGTGGTGCTGGCAATGCCGAGCATGAGTGCGATGACAGCAATCAGGGTGAAAGCCGGGTTCTTGCGCAGCATGCGCAATCCATAGCGAATGTCTCGAAGGGTGGTTTCCATAATCTACTCGGCCCGTAGCGCCACGATGGGATTGACGCGACACGCGCGCTGCGCCGGAAGCCAGGCCGCGAGCAACGTCACGAGCGAAAGCGTAAGACCGACAATCGCATAGATCTGAGGATCAATCGGCGTCACGCCGAAGAGAAAACTCTTGATCAGGCGCGCTGATGCGAGAACGCCAACTGAGCCCACCGCAATACCAAGACCGAAAAGCCGGAAGCCGTGACTGAAGATTAACCCGCGAATTTGCGCGGGCCGCGCGCCGAAGGCGATTCGGACCGCCATTTCACGGATGCGACGGAGCGCGGTGTAGGCGAGGACACCATACAAACCGACGGCAGCGAGAAGCAGCGCAAGACCGGCGAAGATCATGAGCAGAAATGAGAGCAACCGGTGCGTGGACCACGTTTCCGCGACACGTTCCTCCATGCTCCGCACATCGAAAACCGGCTGCGTTGGATCGATTCGCGCAATGATATCGCGCACCGATTTCTCGAGCGCTTTCACGTTCCCGGACGCGCGCACGAGCAGGACGAGATTGGTGCGCCCGACCTGGCTTTGCGAAAGGAAGAACGCCGGGACTGGCACAGCGTCGTTGTACCCGCGGAGCTTCAAATGCGGGACCACGCCGATGATCTCATAGGGCCGTTCACCGGCGCCGTTGTCGTCTTCCGGATCGATCATGATTCTTTTGCCTAACGGGTCCTGATCAGGAAAGACGGTGTCGGCCAGCGTCTGATCGACGATGACGACAGGGGGCGCATCCTTTCCGTCGAACTCGTTGAAGGTGCGGCCACGGATCAAATTCGTCTTCAGGGTGGCGAAGTAATCTCCGAGCACCACCTCGGCGTCGGCGGAAGGCTGCTGACTCGGATCGGTGGGCGGCGCACCCTCGGGGAGGAAATTGATTTGCCATCCGCTCAGCAGCGGAGCATTGGCGCCGATCGCTGCGCTCTGGACTCCCGGCAGCTGACGAACGCCATCCAGTAATGGCTTCGTGAAAGAGAGGATCTTCTGCGCGTCGCTGTACTTCGTGAACGGCAGGTCGATGCGCGTGGTGAGGATGCCGCGCGGGTCGAAGCCCAGCGCCACGGATTGCATGTTCGCGAAGCTCTTCAGGACAAGTCCGGCCGCGCTGAGCAGAAGCAGGGTTAACGCGACCTCGCCAACCACCAGCCAGTCCCGCGTGCGCCGCGCCGCTTTGGTTTCCGAGCTGCCGAATGACCCGGCTTGCAGCGGTCCCTGAATATCCGCATGCGCCACCTGCCACGCCGGCCAGAGCCCGAACAGAATTGTCGTGAGCGAGGCGAGGCCCAGGGTAAACGCGAGCACGCGCAGGTCGAAACCGATCCCTTCGAAACGCGGGGCACCCGCCGGCGCGAAGGCGATAAGGGCGTCGCGTCCCCAGATGGCGAAGAGCAATCCGAGCGCCCCTCCGAGGAGGGCGATGCAGAAGCTCTCGATCAAAAGCTGGCGGATGACTCTGGCACGCGAGGCGCCGATGGCCGCGCGGATAGCGAACTCTCGCGCGCGTGAAGCGCCGCGCGCGGCGAAGAGATTGGCCAGATTCGCGCACGCGATCAGCAGGACGAGACCGACTGCGCAAAGCAGCAGCGTCAAATTCGTGCGGTAGCTGCCGAGCAGATTTTCCAGGAGCGGCTTAACCGCGGCGCTGACACCGGTGTTCGTCGCCGGATAAGTTTGCTCGAGACGTGTGGCGATCGTCTTTATTTCGCTGCGCGCTTGTTCGACCGTGACGCCCTGCTTCAACCGGCCCCAGCCGTAAAACATCGGATGATTCGCGCGATTCTGCCATCCGGGGTTTGCGCTTCGGCGCATCACCGAGAACCAGGCGTCCACGCCGCGCGGTGAATCCATCTCGCGCGGCATCACTCCGACGACGGTGAAAGGCGCCCCGTGAAAATTTACCGCGCGCCCGACGATGTTTGGATCGCGTCCGAAGGCTCGATCCCAAAGTCGCTCACTCAAAACAACCAGCGCCGGAGCACCCGGCTTATCTTCGTCTTCGCTAAAGGTGCGCCCGACTTGCGGCGGCAGGCCGATCGCGTGGAAAAAGTTCGCGGTCACGAACGCCACCGAGACGCGTTCCGGCTCGCGCCCGGCAATGCCGCTCAGATTGCGGGATTCGAGGCGCGAGATCGCGAGATGCTGGAACGACTTGCTGTCGTTTCTCCAGTCCACGTAATCCGGCAAGGCGATGGAGGTGTTGGTTCCACCGATCACTTCGTTGAGGTAAACGAGGCGCTCCGGTTCCGGGTAAGGGAGCGGTCGTAAAAGCACCGCGTTGACAACGCTAAAGATGGCGGTGTTCGCACCGATGCCGAGCGCGAGGGTAAGCACAGCGATCGCGGTGAAGGCAGGCTGATTGATCAACGTGCGAAGTGCGTAACGGAGGTCATTCATATGGGTGGTGCTCAGTTCTTGTCTGGGGAGTGCACGCGCCTCGCGTGCTGGTTGCGGCGCCTGGCCGCAACACGCTTTTGTTCCGGTCAGGCGCGCAGCGTGAAAAGCTCGCGAAGGCGAGGATGCCTTCGCCAGCACGCGAGGCACGTGCGCTCCCCGATCTATGAAGCGAGCCGCTCATTCGAATCGGAGTGCGACCATCGGGTCGACTTTTGTTGCTCTGCGGCCGGGGATATATCCGGCAATGAGCGCAACCGCTGCCAGCAGCAGCGAGACGGCGAGAAAGGTGGATGGATCGTATGAGCTGACGCCAAAAAGCAGAGTCGAGAGGAGCCGCGTCAGGGCGAGTGATGCGGCCACTCCAATCGCGATGCCTGCGAGCGCGAGCGCTAGGCCGTGGCCGACGATCAGCCGCAAGACATCTCCGGTCTGCGCCCCAAGCGCCATGCGGATGCCGATTTCGTGCGTGCGCTGGGCGACCATGTAGGAGATGACGCCGTAAATCCCGATCGCGGCGAGCAGGATGGCGAGCGCAGCGAAGCTTCCGAGGAGCACCATGGTTAAACGTCGCGACGCCATCGATCCGCGAACAACTTCCTCCATGGTCCGAACGTCGAAGAGCGGCTGATCGCGATCGAATCCGCGCACCACGCTTCGTAGATCAGTCGCGAGACTCCGCGGATCGCGCTGGCTGCGCACGACCAGGGCCATGAATGGAAGCGGATCCTGTAGTAACGATTGGTAAAACTCCGCGGCCGGTTCTGTATGCAGGCCGCTCTGACGCACGTTGCCGACAATTCCAACGATTGTGTGCCAGGGCTGCTCGCCAATCTGAATGCGCTTGCCGATCGGAGCGTCGTCCGGAAAAAACTTGCGGGCGAGGGCTTCGTTGATGACAGCGACTTCCGGCTGGCCGATGAGATCCCGTTCGGAGAAGAGCCGGCCGCGCAGAAGCGGGATGCCAACTGTTTCGAAATAGCCGGGCGACGCGATGTTGAATTGCGCGTTGGACCCTTCGCCGGGACGGGTCGGTGGACGGCCTTCGACGGAGAAGTAGCGGGAAGCGGGTGCGCCGCTGAGAGGAAGTCCCACTACGGCTCCGGCAGAAGTAACGCCCGGTGCGTTTTGAAGTCGTTGGATGATCTCCTGCGCAAACGCAGCCTGCTGTTGCGGCTGACCGTACTTGACGCGCGGAAGCGAAATCTGCGCGGTTAAAACTCCGGCCGGGTGCAATCCAGAATCGGTCGCGCGCAAACGCACGAAGCTCTTCATCAACAGTCCCGCCCCAACGAGAAGGACAAGTGCGGATGCGACTTCGGCGATGACCAACGCCCCGCGCACGCGGCGGCTGCGGACATCGGAGCTGCCGGTCCGGCCGCCTTCTTTCAGGCCGTGGGTGACATCGGTTTGGGATAATTGCAGAGCGGGCAAAAATCCGAAGAAGAAGCCCGGGAGCAACGAAACCGCGAGCGTGAATGCGAGGACGACGCCATCGACCTTCACTTCGTGAACGCGCGGCGTATTCGCCGGGCTCATCGCGATCAGGACATCTGTTCCCCAAACCGCGAGGAGCAAGCCGCAGGCTCCCCCGAGCAGCGAGAGAAGGAGGCTTTCGGAGAGGAATTGCCGGACGATGCGCGAGCGGCTTGCACCCAGCGCGGTGCGAATCGCGATTTCCTTCTGTCGGCCTGCGAGCCGCACGAGCAGAAGATTCGCGACATTGACACCGGCGATCAACAGAACAAAACCAACCGCGCCGATTAACACGAGCAGGGCAGGACGGATAGGGCCGACGATCTCTGAGTGGAGCGGAAACAGGTTCACGCTGTGGCCCGTGTTAACCTGGTGTTGCTGCTCGAGCCGGCGCGCGATCGTGACCATCTCGCTGCGCGCTTTTTCCAGCGAAGTGCCGCTCTTCAGTCGCGCGACAACGCTCAAACCATGCTGCGCCCGATTTCCGCTGTTCGCCGGATCGATCGCGAGCGGGGCCCAAAGTTGCGTCTCTTTGTCAGGGAAGTGGAAGCCGCGCGGCATCACGCCAACGACGATGAATTTGTTGCCGTTCAGGGTGATCGGTTTACCGAGGATCGACGCGTGAGCGCCGAAGCGCTGCTGCCAGAACGCGTGGCTCAAAACAACGACGCGGTCGGTGCCCGGGAGATCTTCCTCGCCGGTAAAGGCGCGGCCAAGCGCAGGCAACACGCCGAGCGCCGGGAACAAATCTGCCGACGCGAGCGTGGCAACGAGGCGCTGGGGTTCATCACCGCTCGTCTCGTTCGCGCTCCACGAAGCGTAGGCGGCAGTGTTCTCGAAGACGGTGTTCTGCGCGCGCCAATCGATGAAATCCGGAGCGGAGACTGCATTGCGTTCGCGGCCGAGCGTGACGCGTTTTTCGTAAACGGCCACCAGTTGATCGGGATTCTTGTAGGGCAGCGGTCGCAGCAAAACTGCGTTGACGACGCTGAAGATGGCGGTGTTCGCCCCAATCCCGAGCGCCAGCGTAAGCACCGCAACGGCGGTAAACGCAGGTTGCTTCAAAAGCATGCGGGCGGCGTGACGGAGGTCGGCGATCATGGCGTGAGACGGCTGGTTTCGGCATTATGCCGAAACGAACTTTCCTCAGCGTCCAGCAACGGAAACCGCATACCCTTGTGCGCACTTCCCAAAGTTCGTCGCGCGGGAATAGCGCGACCAGCCCGCTGCCAGCGTACGCTCTCCAAGTGCTGTGCCGCGCCGATTTTGATTTCTGGGCGGCTGAGAGTCATGACAGGTTTACTCGGCGCGCAGGGCCGTGATTGGATCGACTCCGCTGGCGCGGCGCGCGGGCAGCCAGCAGGCGAGCATCGCAATGCTG
Organism: Chthoniobacterales bacterium; assembly: GCA_013697365.1. Taxonomy (GTDB): domain Bacteria; phylum Verrucomicrobiota; class Verrucomicrobiia; order Chthoniobacterales; family UBA10450; genus JACCTI01. Next base: position 8,343 of record JACCXA010000053.1, on the reverse strand, counting down.
GCGAGCAGAAAGGCGACTGAGAGCAGCGTCGAGACGTCCGTCGCGGCAACGCCATAAAGCAGACTCGCCATCGATTTGGTGACGCTGAACGTGGCGATCAGGCCAATCGCCATGGCGAGGAAAACCAGGCGTGCGCCCTGGCCAACGATCAGCCGCAGGACATCGAAACGTTGCGCACCAAGCGCGAGGCGAATCCCGATCTCCTGCGTCCGTTGTGCAACGGAGTAGGCCATCACGCCGTAAATGCCGACTGCTGTGAGCACGATGGCGACGCCCGCGAAGACCACGAGCAACGTCGTGTTGAGTTTCGGCTGCGCAACGGCGGACGCGAGGTATTGCTCCATCGTCCGGGTTTCGTAGAGCGGCAGGTCCTTGTTTAGCGCCTCCACCGTCTGCCGCAACGAAGGCAAAATCGCCTGCGGCTCCATTTCTGTTCGCGCGACAATGGTCATGCCGCCGAACTGCGCTTGCCGGTGGGGCACGTAAAGCTCGGCTTTGCTTTCCGTCGTCAACTTTTGAAATTTAATGTCGCCGACCACGCCGATGATTTCGCGCTCGCGCGGATCGTTTTCGTCCATCGACATCTGCGGCGTGATACGTTTGCCGATCGGGTCTTCACCCGGAAAGTGCATCCGCGCCAGGGTCTCATTGACGATCACCACGCCGGGCGAATCGCTCTTATCGCGCCGATCGAAATCACGGCCTTTCTTGAGCGGGATGCCCATGGTGGAGAAGTATCCAGGCGTCACGATTCGAAGCGCGCTAATGGCGCGATCAGCCGGCGCAGTCGGGCGTCCGGTGATGTCAAAACCGGTGCCCCAGTGAGAGTTGCCGAGGGGCAATGGCGTAATCGCACTGACGGAGCGCACGCCCGGCAACGCGGCAGCGCGCTCCATGAGTTGAGCGTAGAAGCTTTCGTTCCGCGCGATGATCTCAGCACCGCCGTCGCCCTCCGGCAAAGAGACCGCGGCGGTCATGACGTTTTGCGGATTGAAGCCAAGCGGCACCTTCTGCAGTTGCCAGAAGCTGCGGAGCAGGAGGCCGGCGCCAGCAAGCAAAACAAACGCGAGCACCATCTCCGCGATAACCAGACCGCCGCGAAGCCGGCGGCCGCGGGCGGTTTCGGTCGAGCCCCGGCCGCTCTCGTTCAATGCGGTCACGACGTCCGGACGCGAGACACGCCAGGCGGGCGCAAACCCGAAAAGTACACCCGTGAAAATGCTCACGAACGCGGTAAACCCGAGCACACGCAGGTCGGGCGAAATCTCACTGGAGCGCGGGAAATTTTTAGGGAGGAGAGCTGCCAGCGCTTCCGTCCCCCAGACGGCGAGCAGCATTCCGGCGGCCCCGCCGGCAATCCCAAGCAGGACGCTCTCGGTGAGTAACTGCCGCAGAATACGCGCGCGGCTTGCACCCATGGCGGAACGAATTCCAATCTCCTTCTGGCGCGAAGTGGCACGGGCGAGAAGGAGGTTGGCGACGTTCACGCAGGCAATCAGCAGGACGCAGCCAGCCGCGCCGAGCAGAACGAGCAAAGCAGGCCGGACATCTTTGGTCAGATCGGCCAGCAACGGAACGACGCGACTGGAATCAAAGCGCTTGTTCGTGTCGGGATACTGCGCAGCGAGCCCGGCCAAAATGGTCCTGGTGTTGGCCTGCGCCTGCTCCGGCGTGACGCCGGGCTTCAGCCGCGCGACCGCGCGAAGATAATGCATGCCGCGTTGGGCAGACGGAGCATTCGAGACATCACCTCCAGGCGGAACCTCGAATTGCGTCGCGGCGGAAGTCCAGAATTCGATGGGGCGATTTTGAATCGGAAACTGGAAACCTAACGGCATGACGCCGACGACCTGATAGGGAACGCCATCAAGCGTGATCGTTCTCTCGAGAATCCGCGGGTCGCCTCCGAAACGCCGCTTCCATAAATCGTGACTGATGACGACCGCGCGCACACCCGGCTTGTCGTCCTCCGGGGTAAAAGCGCGGCCGAGAAGGGGACTGACGCGAAGCAATGGGAAGAGATCAGATGTAACGATCGAACCCTGGACATGCGCGGCATCGCCTCCGCGTTCCGTAACCGCGACATCCAAAGGCGAGTAGGCCGCCATCCCGGTGAACACCTGATTCTGGGCCCGAACATCGGCGAAATCAGGAAACGAAAAGGTCGACTGGCTCTCCGGCTTTTTTGTATCCGCCGTCCAGACCGCTGCGATTTGCTCCGGCTCGGGATAGGGTAAAGGCCGAAGGAGGACGGCGCTCACCACGCTGAAGATCGCAGTGTTCGCCCCGATCCCGAGCGCCAACGCGATGACTGCGATGGCGGCGAAGCCGGGATTTTTGAGCAGCATGCGCGCGGCGTAGCGCAGGTCTTGCAGGAAGGTGCTCATCGGTTCGAAAACGTCGCTCTTCTGGACTGGCAGCGGCTGTGTCTTGCGCCCTCGTCGCGTCGCCCCGAAGGGCGACGCATAGACCGCTTTTACGCGGACGATTAGCTACGGTCAGCGACGACTTGCTGCGGAGGAGCAACTTTCGCCACCATCGTGGTGGCAGCGGGGCTCTTGGTCGACGCCATCCCCGGAAGGACGACTGAGCTGGAAGCAAACTGCCATCCGGTGAAGGCGGTGCAGAGGACGATGAGGCCGACCACAGCGCCTTCGAAGATGTTGCGGCCCTTTTCTTCAGAGCGAACGATGAGCGAGTAAGTTGTAGGTGTGTTTTTCATTTTGCGTAATTGTTAGTTGGTTTCGCGTTCTTCTATTCGCAGGGGCTGTGCCACGGCTTTCACCTTTCGTTAAGCGGCATGCAATCAATGGCTTGCGTCGGTTACGGAGGGAGGGGCCTCGCCACCAAAATATCGCGGTTGGGAATCGACTGTTCCAATTCCGGGACGCGTAACCTCCCCTTCGGAAACACATGTTGTTCAGCGACCGAAACGCAAAAAGGGCCTCTCCCGTTTGCCAGGAGAGGCCCTTTGTTGACGTGAATTTTAAGCAGTTACGCGGCTGGCTTGTCGCCTTTATCGGCCTTTGCGGCCGGCTTCTTTGCCGCCGCCTTCCGGGCCGGCTTTGCAGTGGCCTCGGTCACCGGACTTTTCGCAGCCTTGCTCTTCTTGCCCTTTTCCTCCGCCGCGGGCTCTTCCACTACCACCGGGGCGTCGACCCATTCGATGAATGCAATCGGAGCCGCGTCGCTTTTTCGTGCGCCGAGTTTCACGATGCGCGTGTAGCCACCGTTGCGATCGGCGGCGCGCGGCGCGATGTCGTCGAACAGCTTCTTGACCGCGTTCTTCTGCCGGAGCGTGGCGAGAGCAGTGCGACGGGCGTGGAGCGAACCTTTCTTGCCGAGAGTCACCATCTTCTCGGCGAGGGGACGCACGGCCTTCGCTTTCGCGAGGGTGGTCTTGATCCGTTGGTGCTCGATCAGGCTGCAGACCTGATTGGCCAGGAGCGATTTCCGATGCGCCGCAGTCCGGCCGAGTTTGACAGTTTTCTTCTGGTGTCTCATGAGGTTGGTCCTGCAGGTAGTCTAACGAGTGCCTACGCTTCGTCCAAATCGGCGGAGCCGTTCGTGCCGGCCGTCTCGCTCCCGCCGCCACCACCGCTCGCGGGGATGTCGACCAGGCCTGGATCGAATTTCATGCCGAGGCCCAGCTGCAATTGCTGCAGCTTGTCTTTAATCTCGTTGAGCGATTTCTTGCCGAAGTTGCGATACTTCAGCATCTCCGCCTCGCTCTTCTGCGCGAGCTGTCCCACCGTCGTGATATTCGCGTTGTTGAGGCAATTCGCCGCCCGCACGCTCAGCTCGATCTCGTTGACGCTCATGTTGAGAAGCTTCTTCAGCTTCATGTTCTCTTCGCTCACCCCTGCTGGCGTTTCGTCGAACTCGATCACATCCTCGTTGAAGTTCACAAAAACATCGAGGTGATGGCGGAGAATCGCCGAAGCCTGGAGCAACGCATCATCCGGTGTCAGCCGGCCGTCCGTCCAGACCTCGAGGATGAGCTTATCGTAATCAGTTCGTTGACCGACGCGGGTGTTTTCTACCGCATACTTTACCCGCGTAACGGGCGAGAAAATAGAATCGATCGGAATCAACCCAATCGGCTGATCCGCGCGCTTGTTTTCGTCACCCGTGGCAAAACCACGGCCAACGCGCACTTCGAGTTCGGCGTCAAACTTGTGCTTCTTATCGAGCGTGCAGATGAGCTGATCAGGATTCAAAACCTCAAAGCCTTGAACGACCTGGATATCACCGGCCGTGACTTCGCCTTCTTTGTTCACCGTTAGCGAGAGCTTGCGCGGCTCGTGTTCCGCGGCTTTGAACTTCACGCGCTTCAAATTGAGCACGATGTCGGTGACGTCCTCGACCACGCCCGGGAGGGTGGCGAACTCATGTTGCGCGCCGGTGACTTTCACCGCGGTGATGGCAGCGCCTTCGAGCGACGAGAGCAGAACCCGCCGGAGCGAATTCCCGACCGTGTGGCCATAACCCGCTTCAAAGGGCTCGGCGACGAATCTGGCGTAGGTATCAGTGGCGCCGTGCTCGTCTTTGACGAGGGTTTTCGGCATTTCAAAACGACCGTATCGAACTGGCATAATGATTAAGTGTGAAGGCAGAAGTATGAACTAAGAATTGCAGGCGAGACGACACGTCCCCTCCTGCCTTTTACCTCGTCCTTCTTCCTTTCCGGAAAGCGCCGGGTTACCCCTGGCGAGTACGGCTTCACGTCAGCAGACGGAACCCCAGGGACCAACGGCGCAACGTCTAAAAACTCGCTGCGGACGGGGAAGGAACACCACCCGGGCAATTTTGCAAGCGCCCGTCGGAACCTAGTGATCTTCGATCACGTCGTCGGAAAGCTCGTTGAGGTCATCCCCTTGCCGTGGAAAATGCTCCGCCAGGAGCCGACCCGCGCTTCCGATCGCCTCGACCAGTGCGTCGGTAAACTCTTCCCGTTGGAAATGGGCGCGCATCGTTTGCACAAGCTGCTCCCAGAACTCGCTGCCGCACTTCTGATGCACGGCTTCGTCGCCGACGACCGCGAACTTCTGCACTCGGGGCGCGACGAAAACGAGGATCGCATTCCGCGCGGCGGTTTTATGCATGCCGAGTTCCTGAAACTTCTTCTCCGCTGTGATGAGCGGTTCGCCGATCTCGCCCCGCTGGATGAAGACCCGGATTTCACCTGATGTCGTAGCCTCTGCCGCCGCGATCGCCCCGGAAATGCGTTTATGATCCAGCCGGTTGAGAAAATCCTTTGTGCGCATCGCCAGTTTACCAATCCGAACCCGCTCCGCCTCCGCCGAAACTTCCGCCGCCGCCACCGAACCCGCTGAATCCGCCGCCACCCGACGAACCGCCGGACCATCCCCCTCCGCCGCCCCACCCGCCGATAAAGGGTCCGCCGGCGCCGGAATAACCCCAGCCGCGCCGACGCTGCTTCCGCGCACTCGAGGCGATCATGAAGAGAATGAAAACAAAAATGAAAAAGACGAGGCACGAGATACCGCCGGGTGCGGAAGCGCCGGAGCCAGCCTCCGCGACCGTCTTGCCGGTGCCGGTGTATTCGCCGCGAATCGCCTTGAGAATCAGATCAATGCCGGTTGCAAGCCCGCCTTCGTAATCGTTTGCCCGGAAGCGCGGCTTGATGTGCCGTTCAGTGATGTCGAAAGCGGTGATATCAGGCAGCACGCCTTCCAAACCATAGCCGACCTGGATGTACATCTTCCGGTCGTCCACGAAGACGAAGAGCACCGCGCCATTGCGTCGGTCGGCCTGCCCGACAGCCCACGATTGCGCGACACGCTGGGTGTAATCGGCAATGTCCGAATCCGTCTCCATCTTGCGGTAGACGGCCACGACGACCTGATTGGAAGTCTCGCGCTCGAATTGCGCGAGCTGCTCGTTGAAGCGCGATGCGGCCTCCTTGGAAACAACGTTGGCGTCATCGTTGAAATACCCAGCCGGCTTCGGCGGCATGACTTCGGCAGCGCGAAGGTTCAGGGCGCAAAACAGAATCAGCGCGAGCGTAGTTGGGGCAAATCTTGTCACACGGGTGCGCCGCAATCAACATGCGGAAGCATGTCCCTCCGGAGGGACGCGCTTCCGCGCGTCAATACGCATATCTTACGGAGTCGCTTCGAGGGCCGGTGTTGCCGCCGGCGTGCTGATCGCCGGCGCCGGTCGAGGTGCCGCCGGACTGCTCCCGAAAGTGCCGAAGTTCACCGTCGGCGCGACTTCGGAGCCCGCTTGCGCGGCGAAGAATGGCCGCGGCTGGAATCCGAACATCTTGTTCAACATGTTCGTCGGGAAGCGGCCGAGCGCCGTGTTGTACTCCTGGACGGCGGCGTTGAAATTATTTCGCTCCACCGAGATGCGGTTCTCTGTTCCCTCGAGCTGAACCTGCAACCCTTTGAATGCTTCCGTCGCGCGAAGCTCCGGGTAATTCTCGCTCACCACGAGGAGGCGGGACAAGGCGTTGCTCAATTGCCCCTGCGCCTGCTGGAACTGCTCGAGCTGCGCGGCGTCCGTGGGTGCCTTGCTCGGATCCAGCTTCACCTGACCGACGCTGGCGCGCGCGTTTGTCACTTCCGTTAAAGTCGACTTCTCGAAATTTGCGGCACCTGAAACGGTGTTGACCAGATTGGGGATCAGATCCGCCCGGCGTTGATAGACCGACTGCACATCGGCCCACTTCTTGTTCACATTCTGCTCGAGGGTGATGAGCCGGTTATAACTCCCGCAGCCGCTCAGGCTGAACATCATGGAAAGTGCAATCAACAATCCTCCAAGACGGCGCGAAATCTTGTTCATGGCGCCAAGCGTTCAGCAGGGGAGGGGGCAAGTCAATGGTCGCTCTCGCCGCCGGGCTGGCCGCATCTAGTCGGGAACGACGCCTGCGAACGTCAGAATCGTCCATGGCGGGAAGTTGATTCAGCGATAGTTTGAGACATGCGCCTCGGCTTGCCGACGGCCACCGCCATGCAACGACCCGTCGCCATCTCTTATGGAGTATTCGCTCTGCTCCTCGTGCTCGTGGCAGCACTGCACTTGGGCACGCCATTTATCGCTGCGCTCTTCTGTTATCTCGCGCTCACCAAGCTCGCTTTTTGGGGCAAAAAGTGGATTGCCGTTACGCTCTTTCTCGTCCTGGTCGCGGCCGTGTTCTCGGGATTCGTTTTCTTTATGAATCGGGCCTTCGTCGCCCTCCCCGAGATCGTGGAAACGGCCATCCCCATCGTGGTCAGGTTTGCTGCCCATTACGGAATCGAACTCCCATTTACCGACATCGACAGCCTGCGCGTCGTAGCCCTGGACACAGTCCGCGACACTCTCGGGCACCTGGGCAAATACGTGAAAGTTGCGACGAAGGAATTTGTCTTTCTTCTCGTCGGCATCGCGGTGGCGGTGGGTATTTTTGTGAACCCGGATTTTGAATCGAAGCGGCTGAAAGGCCGCTCCCGGCCGAATCTTTACACCTTCTACACGGACCGGATCAAAGAGCGCTTCAGTTCTTTATACAAAAGCTTCGAAGCGGTCATGGGCGCGCAGCTTATCATCTCTGCGATCAACGCGTCCCTAACCGCGATTTTTGTTTATGCGGTCGGCCTTCGTTACGGCAGCCTGGTCATTATCCTGACGTTTATCTGCGGCCTCATGCCAATCGTCGGCAACCTGATCAGCAACACGATCATCATCGGCATCGCGTTTACCATGTCGCCGAATCTAGCAGGTTGGGCCTTCGTCTTCCTGGTCGTGATCCACAAACTCGAGTACTTCCTCAACAGCCGCATTATCGGTGGCCGCATCGATCACCCGATGTGGCTCACTCTTCTCGCGCTGATCATTGGTGAGCGTCTCATGGGACTTTCGGGTCTGATTCTGGCGCCGGTCGTCCTCAGCTTCCTGAAAGTGGAGATGAAAAAAATCAGCGTCGACGGCGGAGACGTTGAGGTCCCCCGGCGTCTACCCATACGGCGGGAAGCAGCAGCGCCGGTCTGACGTTTGTTCGAGACTGATAGCGCTCTGTAGCGGCGGGCTATGACCGCCGAATTTGTCTCTACGGAGAGGACGCTGGCGGAGGTTCTTCGCCGGCGGGCATCGCCTCAGCAAGGTCCAGGACATTTAAGTCTAGTTCTCCAGAATCCGCGGCCACTGGCGCCTGAACTGCCGGCACTGGCGCCGTCGGCAGATATCTCCGGCGCAACTCATCAGCATTCGGCAATTCGTCGAGATTCCGCAGCGCAAAGTGATCCAGAAAAAACTGCGTCGTCTCATAGAGTAACGGCCGCCCAGGCACCTCCGCCCGCCCCCCGATCTTCACCAGCCCGCGCTCCATCAAGC
>JACCXA010000033.1 GCA_013697365.1 Chthoniobacterales bacterium | reverse complement strand
GGCGATCTGTATTTCCGCTTCGAAAAACAAATCGAGCTTCCCCGCAAAAGGACTCTTCGGACGACGGGCACCGCGGGCCACGGTTTGAATGCATCCTAACGAGTCGGTGCACCACGAAACAATCAAGTTCGTGTCACTCAGCTTTCGTTTCCGGAGCAGGATGGCCATGGTGCTGTCCATAGCGCTTCACGCCGCCAAGTTGGCGAGGCCGGCCCCGCCATTGCGAAACGTTTTGCCTTGCGCGGTCATTCTCATTCGCCAAATCGTATAACCCACCTTCAGAATGCCGGATACTTCCATCTCCAGAGCGGTTGAAACTTCCGAGGCTCCCGCCCTCAGGCAACGGGGAGGAGGACCTGGCGAACGGCTGCGCGCCTGGCTGGCATGGTGGCCCGTGCGGGACGTCGTCATCCCTTTTGTCGTCACCCGCGCGATGCTTGTCCTGGTTGGCTGGCTTGCCCTCCATTTATTCCACAGTCTGCCCGCGAGGCCCGATTCGTGGGAGATCAAGAGAAACGGTCGTGTCGGCGTTATCTCCCCACACACTTCGCCAAAGCATCACCCGCTCGTAAACATGTGGTCCCGCTGGGACGCGGGCTGGTACATTTCCGTAGCCAAGAATGGTTATCAGTTCGTTCCCGGGAAGCAGTCGAACACTGCGTTTTTTCCCGCCTATCCGATGGCGATTCGGGCGGTGCACGCGGTTCTGCCTCGCCACGCAGATCTGAGCTGGTTCATCAGCGGCATCGTTGTTTCGAACGCCGCCCTTCTCATCGCGCTCTACTATCTCGTCCTCCTGGTGCGCCTTGATTGGGATGACGCGACTGCCGCGCGTGGAGCGCTCTATGTTCTGGTTTTTCCGACCACCTTATTTTTCTCCGCAGTCTACAGCGAGTCCCTGTTTCTTGCCGCCACCGTCGCGTCGTTTTACTATGCGCGAAAACAGCGGTGGCTCGCCGCAGGCGCACTTGCCGGTCTCAGCGTGCTGACTCGTTCGCCGGGAGTTCTCCTGGGCATCCCGCTCCTGATCGAATATCTGCATCAGCGGCGCTATCAACTGCGCGCCATCCGGCCCGATATCGCCGCGCTCGCACTGATCCCCGCCTGCCTCGGCGCGCTTTTGCTCTACTTCGAGTGGCGCTTCGGAAACATTCGCGCCATCAGCGACGCGCAGGCCTCTTGGGGAAGTGATTGGGGACTGCTCACCTGGCCCTGGCAAGCGTATGTGCGCTTCTTCCAGCGTCCCTTCGCTGCCTCAGAGGTCATTGATTTCACGTTCGCAATCTCCGCTTTTTTCCTGACGGTGGTTGCGGCCTGTCGCCTGCGTCCCAGTTATGGCGTCTACGCGGTGAGTTGTTATTGGTTTATCACCGCCTGGGGCGCACTGGAGTCGATGCCGCGGTACATGCTGTCGATCGTTCCAATCTTCATGCTCCTCGCGGATTGGGGTCGGAGCCGAATTTTCGATCGCGTTTACCTCATTGCGGCCAGTGGACTCTCAGTCCTTTTCATGATGTGCTTCGCGCTCTGGCGGTGGGTCGCCTGAAAGGCCCGGCTGATGGATGGCCGAATCAGCTCCACCAACCCAGAAGATACCAGACGCGGTGCGGAGGAAAAACGCTGCTCAGCCAATGTAAGCCTGTGCTATGGGCATCCGTCGCCCTAGCCCAAAAGCACGACTCGTCACTTTTATCCCAGGCGCGGCTTGCTCGCGTTTGTATTCGTTAAGGTCAACTCGCCGTTGCACCCAGCGCACGGTTTTCTCGTCGAACCCATGAGCAACGATGTCGCGCGCGCTCAGGTTTTCCTCGACGTAGAGGCGCAGGATCTCGTCAAGAATCTCATAAGGCGGCAGGGTGTCCTGATCGATCTGATCCGGCTTTAACTCGGCACTGGGAGGCTTTTCGATCGTGTTCCAAGGAATGACCTCGCGCGCACGATTCATCCAGCGCGCGAGATCGTACACCATCATCTTCGGCACATCGCTGATCACCGCCAGCCCGCCCGCCATGTCGCCGTAGATCGTGCAATAGCCGACCGCCAGCTCGCTCTTATTGCCCGTCGTCAGGAGGAGATGGCCGAATTTGTTCGACAGCGACATCAGGATCATGCCGCGCAAGCGCGACTGCATGTTTTCCTCCGTGGTGTCTTCCGGAAGGCCGCGAAAAATTTCATTGAACTGCGCTTTGAAACAGCCGAGGGCGTCACCGATCGGAATCTGGAGGCATTTGATACCCAGGTTCTGCGCGAGCGCGAGGGCGTCATCGATGCTGCCGCGCGAGGAGTATGGACTCGGCATCGAAACACCCCAGACATTCGACGCTCCGAGGGCTTCCACGGCGATAGCCGCGACGACGGCGGAATCGATCCCGCCGCTCAGGCCGAGAACGGCGGACTTGAAATTGCATTTCGTGAGGTAATCGCGGACGCCGAGCGTAAGCGCATCATACAGATCCGCGGGCCGCTCGTGAAAGACAGGCTCCATCACTGCCGTGGTTTCGGTGTCCACGATGGCCTCGGCTTCGCGAAAACCGGGCAGCTGCGCGATCAAGTTGCCCGCGCGGTCCATCGCAAACGAGTTGCCGTCGAAGACGAGTTGGTCGTTACCGCCAACAGCGTTGCAGTAGCAAATGGGCAGGCCGTAGTTGGAAGCCAGAGAGGCGACCATCTCGTGCCGCACGCTTTGTTTGCCCAGACTGAAAGGAGAGGCACTCAGGTTTACGATTAACTCCGCGCCCTGCTCCACGAGGGAGCGCACCGGCTCGATCTCATAGTAGGGGCGCGGCAGATAATGCTCCGTCCAAATATCCTCACAAATGGTGACGCCGAGTTTGCGACCGCCCAGCAGGAGAGGAGCGACCTGGCGCGCTGGCTCGAAATAGCGGTCCTCGTCGAAGACATCGTAGGTCGGAAGCAGTGACTTATGCGTTCTCTGAATCGCGGCGCCACGTTGCAAGAGAGCAGCAGCATTATGAAACGGTTTTCCGCGTCTCTCATTGCGCTCCACGTAACCGACAAGGAGCGCGGCGCCGCCAACCAAAGCTTGCAGCTTTTCGAGAACTTCGAGGTTCTGCGGGACGAATTGCGATTTGAAAACAAGATCCTGTGGCGGGTAACCCGCGATCGCCAGTTCAGGCGTGATGACAAGTTCAGCGCCCGCCGCGGCCAGCTGCGCATAGGCCGCTGCGATCTTATCAAAGTTGCCGCTCAAATCGCCCACGGTGGGGTTGATTTGAGCAAAGCCGATCTTCATCGCTCACGCAGGGTATGCGCAGCGCGGTTTGCGGCAATTTCTTTCCCGGCGCTACCGGTTCGTCGCCACCTGAGAGGCCGGCGTGCGATTTTTATAGCCGGCGTTCAAAGCGTCGTCCGCTCCGGTTACGAAAACACGGCCCCACTGCATGAGAGCAGCGGCAAAGAATCCGGCGATCATGCAGAGAAGGACTTTCTGAAAGAAGGTGGCTTGCATTTCTAGTAATTATAAGCACGTCCGGTGCCAGTCCGGCAGCTCTTACCAAAACCCCCATTGCCTGCTTTGCATGATCCACAGACCTAAAAGCAGGTTCGTCACCGCGTGGGCCAGAACGCAGGAAGTGAGACTGCGGGTTCGGTAGGCAACGAGGTTGTAAAGCGCTCCCGTCACTGCCGCCGCCACCCAGTCAGCCCGCGTGTGCGCGAAGGTGAATCCCACCGTGACAACCGCGAAGGAAAGCCACGAGAAGGCTCCGAATGGAACCTCTTCGAACTTCTCGTGGATAAAATAGCGGAGAAGAAATCCGCGCCAGAAAATCTCCTCGACCAGCGGGACGATGACGACCAAGCGCAGGAAGCGAAGGCACACCGTTGTCCAATAGGCTGTGGGCTGCGCACTAAAGCTATCGGGATTGAAGCCCTCCGTCCGTGGCGAAAACCCAAGCCACATCTGCGGGGCAATCCAAAGCGCGAAAACGAAGACCGCGACCACGAGGACAAAGAGAATCTTCTTCAGGCCCTGGAATTCGTAGTCGCGCCAGAACCAAAATAAAACCGCGGCAGAGGCGAAAGTCTGCAGGGGAAAAACCCAGTATTCGGGCGAGGTGAGCCAGAATGAACCGCCGATCGCCTTCAAAAGCGTAACCAGTGCCAGCCCACCGAGGAAGACCGCCATCGGCAGGGTATAAGCGAGCAGCTTGCGTTGGGCGGTGGGATTGTTTACTGAATCCATTGGGTCATTCGTGGCCTAGGTAATCTTCTGAATCATGCAGAACAGCAACCCGGAACCCGGCTCCGACAGACCTGACCCTGGGCAGCTGGAGGCAATGCTGGACCTCGAGCTGATGCAGAAGCGCGCCAGCCGGTTGCAGACAAAGGGGCGGCAGGGAAGACGTCGCATGCTGGCGTACTGTTTTCTTTTTCTGGTCGTCACCGGGGCGGTGCTGGCGTTCTTTCTCTTCTTTTCGTCACGCTGATCATCGGTGCGCCGAGCGTATAACGCAGCTCGGAGTCCGGAATGGAGGTGGCATGAAGTGGAATGAACGACATAATGACATGTGAAGAGAAGAGGCGCGGCCGAAAGTGTTCTATCAGCGTCGAGGCTTTGAGCGCGACGATTCGACTATCTCCTTGAGCCAAATGCGCGTGCTCGAAATTCTTCTGCTTGAGGATTGCGATGCCGATGGGGCTGCGGCGGAGGGTCATATCCGTAGCGCCAAACTCGAGGCCAGGATCACGCGCGCCCGCGACGAAAAAGAGTTTAAGGAGCACATCGGTCGCCCCACGCTCGATGTAATACTCGCTTCGGATGCTTGCTGCGGCTGTGACGGATTACGCGCGCTGGGCCTGGCTCAGCAGAACGCCCCTACGGTTCCGTTCATCCTCCTCTCCGACAGCCTCGACATTTCCAACGCGATCAATTTCCTCACCGCGGGCGCCACGGACTTCGTCATCAAGCAGCGAATCTCAAAGCTGGTCCCGGCGGTACGCCGCGCCGTGCGCGAGGCCGAGCAAAAGGCAGAGCTGCTCCACGCGAGGGAGAAGCTCTCCGCTCAAGCCGAGCTCCTCGATTTCGCGAACGACAGTATCATCCTCTGTGACGCCGCTGGCACGATCACCTACTGGAATTGCGGCTCGCAGCGGATCTACGGCTGGGCACGCGAAGAGGCCGTCGGACAAAACGTGCATGCGCTTCTCCGGACCAAATTCGAGGAGAGTCCGGCTCATTTAGAGGCGACCATCCGGACCTCTGCGCACTGGGAGGGCGAACTGGAGCAGGTCAGGCGGGACGGGACCCAGATTTTCGTGGCGAGTCATTGGACAGCGAGAACTGCGTCGGAAAATTCAGTCCGGCTCCTGATTAATACCGACATCACCGCGCGACGGGCGGCGGAAGACGCGCTGCGGGAAAGTGAAGATCGCTACCGCCGCTTCGTGGAAGAGGCGGTCACCGGAAATTTCCTCATGCACGCGGATGGCAGTCTTCTCAATTGCAATCCCGCTTATCTCAACATCTTCGGATTCAGCTCCACGCGAGAGGCGCTCGCCGTCAGCTTTATGGCTCTGTTGCGCTCGCGCAAAGACGGGGCTGATCTGCTGGAGCAAATCCGGCAGCATCGCACCATCGAGCGGCACGAACTCGAGATGCGACATTCCAGCGGAGAAGCCGTTTACCTCGTGGCCCGGCTCGTCGGCAGTTTCGGAAAGCAGGGCGAGCTGACGCACGTGCAGGGTTATCTCTTTAACGATACAAAGCGCAAGCGCCTCGAGCAGCAGCTCATCCAGTCACAGAAGATGGAAGGCCTTGGGACTCTGGCGGGCGGCATCGCGCATGACTTCAACAACATTCTCGCCATCATCCTCGGCTACACGAGCAAACTCGAGCGTTGGAGCTCGCGGCCCGAGATAATTCCAGGCGCTGTTCAGGTCATCAAAGAAGCCGTCGAGCGGGGCGCGGCGCTCGTGCAGCAACTGCTCACCTCGGCACGGCAGACGGAGGCCCGCTTTTCTCCGCTCGATCTCAACGCGCTCGTGCGCGAACTCGACATGATGTTGCGGGCGACCTTCCCGAAGATGGTGAACTTCGAGCTCCGCTTGCAGCCCGATTTCCCACAGGTCACGGCCGACCGCAGCCAGATTCACCAGGTCCTGCTCAACCTCTGTGTGAACGCACGTGATGCGATGCCCCAAGGCGGCACCATTACCCTGGAGACGGCACTCGTCTCGGGCGAAGAATTGTCCGGCGTTTTTACGGGAGCCGATGCCAACCGTTACGCCTGCATTCGTGTGCGAGACACCGGGACAGGCATGACGCCTGAAGTCAGGGCGCATATCTTCGAGCCGTTTTTCACGACGAAGGAGCGCGCGAAAGGGACGGGTCTTGGCTTGTCGGTCGTTTACGGAGTAGTCAACAACCACCGCGGCTTTGTGCAGGTGGACAGTGAACCGGAAAAAGGAACGACGTTTTGCATTTACCTGCCCCTTGGTCTCGGGCCGGAACAGTTCTCCACGGTGCGTGGGACGGCCACGCGGCGGAAGGCGCGCGAGCCGCAAACCATCCTTCTCGTGGAGGATGAAGAGATGCTACGCGATCTCGCCGTTGAGATTCTTCAGGGCGAAGGCTATCGCGTGATTGCGGCGCAGGACGGCATGGAAGGCGTCGAACTGTTCAAACAACATCGCGACGAAATCGGACTCGTGGTCTGCGACCTCGGGTTGCCACGCCTCGGAGGACGCGAGGCCTTTCTGAAGATGAAAGAAATCAGACCGAGCGTCCGCGCGATTGTGGCCAGCGGTTATCTCGAGCCCGCGATGCGATCAGAGATCCTGAAAGACGGTGTCATCGATACGATTCAAAAGCCCTACGATTTCAATGAGCTGATTGATAAGATGCGGGTCGTGATCGGCAAAGCGCAGAGCGACGACGACCATCCGCAGCTATTCTAAAACGGATATCGCACCGCACGGGAGACGGAGTCTGATGCCGCCTAACGAGGGATGATTTCCGCAGACGGAGTGCGGCTTTGCACCAGCGCTGCAGCGCTTTTGCGCTGATTGATGACAAAGGTGTTATTGTCTCCGTGGCGCGACCATGGGCCCGGAGGCACATCCTTGAATTCCACGAACTTCCAGTCCGTCACATCTGTGTCCTGCATTCCAAGGAAATCACGCACGGCGGGCGAAACATCGAGACCGGCGCCCCGGTTCAGATTCGGCTTCGGGCGTTCCTCACCGAAAACATACTGCCAGTGATCTGTGCGGAAAGGGCCCGCATCCTCCCATTGTGCGTAAGCCGTCTTGCCGGCCTTTCGAATTGCAATCCACCGCCCTTTGCACGTTGAAACCGCTGGGCCCTGATAAGCTTCTTTAAACCACGGCACGACTTCCGGCGCTTCCGGCCGATGGCCTTCGCGAGCTTTGTCGTTATAGGGCAACGCGCAATAAAACGGATTCTGCTGCGGCGTAAATTTCGCCGGAAGCATGTCGCGGCGGCGGGAGGGATCCGGGTCATCATATCCGCCGTAACTTTCCGTCCAATTTTTGTCCCACGAGCTGGATCTATTCGGCACTGGATTATTTGCGGTCGGCCTTTCACCAACCCAGAAAACCGTCGTCACGATATCGCTCTTCCACGAGAATTGCCGCGCCGGCGGAATGGCCGGGCCCCACGTCCGCGAAGTCGGTGTGAAAACAAGCGGCCCTTGGCCAGACAGCTGATTACTGGCCAGGCCGGCATCTGGCTTTTTGCTGTCTTTCGCTTTGCCAACCGGCGCTTGGACTGCCGCCTGGGAAAAGATTGATGTCACCGTCGAAAGCGCGACTGCGACGGTGTGGATAATGGTTCCGGGTTTCATCAAAAGGGAGGTTTCACGCGGTGAAAGGCGGGAGACCTTAGCTACTTACTAAATCGGTTTTGGGAGCCAAAGTGCGCGCCCAGCGAGGGACGGCGCACGGAGCTTTCTGCCCCCAAACCCGCAGATGCCGTGCCTGAAGTCAAACGTTCTCCGGAAGGCTAGGGCGGATGATCGTGTCGGAATGCGTGTAATCGAGCGGCTCGCAATCTGCTAATTTTGCCAGGCCCGCCGCGCACCCGATGAATGCCACCGTTTCAACTGCTATCCCTGCGCGCGCCGTCAGCCGCGCCCGGATCGATTGGCTGGCCGCCACTGCGTTTGGCCTGCTCTGGCTCGAAGTAGTGCTGCGGCTGCGCTTCGAGTGGTCGGTTAATCCGCAATACGGCTACGGCTGGACCGTTCCTTTTCTCGCAGCCTACATTTTTTATCTGCGTTTGCCGCGAGCGCCTGCTCCCGCTCGGCCTGCGCGGACCCTTTTCCCTATTCTACTCTTGATAGGGGCCGCCCTTCTCTTCGTTCCGGTGCGCCTCATTCAGGAAGCAAATCCCGACTGGCGAATCCTGAATTGGATCATGGCCTCGGCCGCGATCGTCATTTCACTGGGTGGATGCTATCTCGCGGGGGGGATGCGATGGGCGCGCCATTTCGCTTTTCCACTTCTCTTCATTCTCGTAGCCGTTCCGTGGCCTACGCAGTTTGAGCAAGCCGTCATTCAAGGCCTGATGCACGCCGTCGCTTCCATCAATGTCGAGGTGCTCAATGCGATCGGCATTTCCGCCGTACAAATGGGCAATGTCATCGAAGTCGGCTCTGGTCTCGTCGGAATCGACGAAGCTTGCACGGGCGTGCGGTCACTACAGGCGACGTTCATGGTCTCGCTTTTTCTGGGGGAGTTCTACAACTTTTCGTTCCTCCGGCGCGCAATCCTTGTTCTCGCGGGAGCGCTGCTCGCATTCTTCTGCAATCTCATCCGCACCTTTCTGCTGGTTTACGTGGGAGCAGAGCGTGGCGTGGAGGTGATCAAAAGCTGGCACGATCCCGCCGGCCTCACCATCCTGATGGCGTGCCTCTTCGGACTCTGGGGCATCAGCATGCTCATGGGCGGCGGCAGCACGAAAGTTCCCGCGTCTGCTAGATCAGAAACCCACGCGCCTTCACCGTTGCCGCGCGCGCTTCTCGTCGCACTGCTGTTCCTCCTTTTTGCGGCCGAAGCTGGCACGCAGATTTGGTATGGCGTGCATGAGGCTCGAGCCGCCAAGGCGCAGGCCTGGAGCGTGGCGTGGCCTTCGCAGGCGCGGAATTGGAAGTCCGTCGCCGTTGCCGATCAAGCCCAGGAACTTCTTCGTTACAACGAAGGCGGCGGCGGGGCCTGGGTCGGGGACGATGGCCGGCAGTGGACGATGTATTTCTTCAAATGGCTCCCCGGCCGCACCGCGGGCCTTTTCATCAAAAATCATCGACCTGACATTTGCCTGCCTGCGAGCGGAATGAAGCTGCGTGGTGGTGTGCAGAACAAATTGATGGCGGTGAATGGCGTGACGCTTCCGATTCGTTCCTATGTCTTCGAGGCCGGCTCGAACTTGCTTCACGTTTACTATTGCTACTGGGATGGGACCCCGCCCGAGGAGACGCCGCAGGATCAGGAAAACTGGACCGCGTCCGGCCGAATGGAGGCTGTGAAGCGCGGCAAGCGCGATGTCGGAACGCAGATGCTCGAGATCGTTGCTTCTGGTTATGCGAACGAAGAGGAAGCGGAAGCAGCGGTGCGGGAACAGCTCGCCGCGGTTATCCAGCGCGGCTAACGACTCGCCTCGCCTCTGCTTCACGGGTATCCGTTTGGGATGCACCATCGCTGCCGGCTCCTTCTCGCTCCCCTGCTTTCAGTTTCTCTCGCGACGAGCCTGCTCGCGCAAAACGCGCCCGCGCCCGTCCCGGTTGGCGCAGCGCTTCCCGGAGCCTCCCAAGCTTCCCCGCTGACGGTCGCGTTCTGGAACATCAAATGGTTCCCAGGCGGACGACCAAATGCCTATCGCGGCGAAGAAGTGAAACAAATCCGCTCCGTGCACCGGGATATCGTGACACTCAAAGCGGATGTCATCGGTTTGGAAGAAGTGCGCGATTTCGACAGCGCGGGACTGGCCGTCCAGCCGCTGCCAGGTTTCAAAGTCGATGTCTGCTCCAACTTTCCGCCGCGCGAAGGCCAGGTTGAGTCGCAGCAGGTCGCAATCACGAGCCGCCTTCAACCGATCAGCGCGTGGTCCGAGGAATGGAAACCGGGCAGCGCGATCACACCTCCGCGTGGCTTCGCCTTCGCGGCCTACCAGCTTTCGCCGCAGCAGGTGCTGCTCGTCTACGCACTTCACCTGAAGAGCAACCGTGGCGACATCGTGGAAGACATCGCCATCCGCGAAGAATCCATGCGCCAACTTCTCGTCCACATGAAAGATATGGAAGCGGCTTACGCGAAGCTTGGCCCCATCGCCTGGATAGTCGGTGGCGATTTCAATACCGCTCCCGACGATCCACGGTTCAAAGGCGAGAAGACTGTGGCGGCACTGACCGCAAA
>JACCXA010000029.1 GCA_013697365.1 Chthoniobacterales bacterium | reverse complement strand
ACCATTCGGAGCACGTCCCCGCTTTGCGCGCCGAGAGCCATGCGCACGCCGATCTCCTGCGTCCGCTGGCGGACGGAGTAATCCATCACGCCATACAAGCCTAATGATGCGAGAAACAGCGCCAGGCCGGCGAAGATGGTAAAGAGCGCGCTAAAAAAGCGCCGATCCCAGAAAGTCTCCGCGAGGACTTCGTCCATGGTGAAGACGCGATAGATGGGGACATCCTTGTTCACGGCCAGGACCGTGTTCCGGGCGTCATTCACGAACGTTTTCGGAGCGGTCTTCGTTCGCAGCGCGATCGACATAAACCGGCTCGGGTCCTGGCTCTGGGCGAAGTAGGCGACCGGGTAAACCCGCTTTCGCGTGATGCGATCGAAGATAACTGGCCGGACGATGCCCACGATCGTGGCCCACTTGGGCGGCTCTGTTTTATTGTTGTCGAGCAACCGGAGCTGACGGCCGATTGGATCCTGATTCGGGAACCAGGTGCGCGCCCCTTCTTCATCGATCACGCAGACGCGCGGTGAATCCTTGTTATCCCCCGGAGTGAAATCGCGTCCACGCAAAAGGTGGATGCGGGCGGTGTCGATAAAGCCTGGCGTGACAGTCAGGCTCCGGACGGGACGCGCGTCATGCAGTTGCTTTGGCTCGGGTTCGCCCTCCAGCACCATCGTGTTAATCCCGATGTTCCCCGACGAGGGCAGTGTGGTGGTGCCGCCGGCTGACTCCACGCCCGGCAGAGCGGCCAATCTAGGAACAAGCTCTTCAAAAAAACGCCGCGGTGATTCGGGATCTGTGAACTGCGATTCTGGCAGGCCGACGCGGAAAGTGAGCGTCTGCGAAGGATCGGCGCCAATATCCGTCCGCTGCAGATTCTTGAAGCTGCGCATCATGAGCCCGGCGCCGATAAGCAAAATGAGCGCAAGCGCGACCTCCGCCACGACGAGGCCGTTGCGCACGCGCTGACCTTTGACGCTGCCGCCGCCAGAGCGGCCGCCGTCCTTGAGAACATCGACCAGGTGGGGCCGCGACGCCTGGAGCGCAGGGAGCAGACCAAAGATAATGCTGGAGGCGAGGCCTGTAACGAGCGCGAAAGCGAAGACACGCCAGTCGAAATCGAAACTCAACCAAAACGGAAGCTCGACCGGAATGGCCGTGACCATGAGGTCGATTCCCCATACGGCCAGGATCATCCCCAACGCGCAACCGGTCAGTCCGATGACCATGCTTTCGGCGAGAAGCTGCCGCACGATTTGGGAGCGGGTCGCACCGAGCGCGAGGCGGATGGCGACTTCCTTGGCACGCGTTGCGCCACGGGCGAGCAACAAATTGGCGACATTCGCGCAGGCGATCAGATGCACGAAGAGAACCGCTCCCATCACGAGCAGGGTCAGGGTCCTGGCGTCCTCCACCATCTCTTCGCGAAACAGCTTCGCCCGCACGCCAGCGCCAGTGTTTGTTTCGGGATACTGGGCAGCGAGGCGGCCGGCTATCGCCTCCAACTCGGTGCGCGCCTGCGCTACGCTCACGCCCTTTTTGACCTTGGCGATGCACTCCAGGAAGAAGTTCCCGCGCGGCTGGTCCTTCTCATTCATCTGGAGCGGCATCCAGATGTCGCAGACCTCCGGAAAGCGCCAGCCCTTCGGCATGACGCCGATGATGGTGGTTTGCTTGCCGTTGACGGGCACAATTCGGTCGATGATTGCGGGGTCACCGCCGAAGTGGGTCTTCCAGAGATCGTGGCCAATCAAAGCCACAGGTGGCGCGTTGAGCTGATCTTCCTCCGGACGGAAATTGCGGCCCATCATCGGTTGCACGCCGAGGAAAGTGAAGGTGTCCGCCGAAAGTGTGGCGCCGAGATAGCGCGCCGGCTTATCGCCGCCAGAGATGATAACCGTCATTTCCTGAGCTGCACCCAAGCCCTCGAGTGTGCTTGCTTTTCTGAACTCCAGGTAATCCGGGTACGACATGCCCGCGTCCTGATCGTCCTGTTTCGAGAGAAATTGGGTAACGGCGAGGAGGCGGTCCTGATCCTCCATCAACGGAAAGGGGCGAAGAAGAAGCGCGTTGATCGCGGAGAACATGGTCGTCGATCCGCCGATCCCGAGCGCGACCGCAAG
>JACCXA010000017.1 GCA_013697365.1 Chthoniobacterales bacterium | reverse complement strand
GATGATGTGCCGCGTGGCACTGGCGCGCGTCCCGGGCGCCGGAGTGACGGCGTTTCCAGTCCTGATCAAAACGAACGCTATCGCCATCGCCGCCAATAAGGCGAGAACCGCGAGACCTCGACCTATCGAATGCTTGTATGCAGGCATGTTCTCACCATGCAGCTTCGCCTGATTTGGAAGCAAGTCTGAGAAGATTGCGAGACGGCGGGCGACAGGCGCCAGGCTCTCGCGCCTGGTGCTTTGTGAGGTCCCTCGACTTCGCTCGGGAGGACGCGGGCGCAAGAAGGCCCCGCTCACGCACCACCCAAAAACGAAGCAAGCCGGAGAAGATCGGCAAATACTCCGCCTGCCGTCACATCGGGACCCGCGCCCGGACCCTGAACAGTGAGAGATTGCGTATGATACCGCTGTGTCTGAAACGCGACAATATTGTCGCTTCCGGTTGTCCCGGCGAACGCATGCGCTTGCGGGTATCCTTTCAATTCCACAAAGCATTCTCCTTTTGGATCGATCACGCCGACATAGCGAAGCACTTCCCCTCGCCCACGCGCCTGCTCAAGAAGGGCGGCAATTTCCTGATCGTGCTCGGGAAGATGCTTAAGAAATTCATCCAAAGTCCCCTCACGCAACGAGGCAGGAACAAGGCTCGTGATCCGCACCTCCGCCAACTCCAAGGCCAGGCCCATTTCCCGAGCGAGGATGACAAGCTTTCTCCCAACATCTGTGCCAGACAAATCATCGCGCGGATCGGGTTCCGTAAACCCTCTCGCCCGGGCGTCCAGCACGATCTCCGAGAATGGTTTGGTGCCGTCGAAGGTATTGAAGATATAGGAGAGCGTGCCGGAAAGAATGCCTTCGATCCGGAGCACTTCATCCCCAGTTTGGACGAGGTCGCGCAACGTGTTCACGATCGGCAGACCCGCACCGACCGTGGTCTCATAGAGATAATGCCGCTTCCGCTCGCGCGCGGTCGATTGCAGCAGCCGATAAAACTCCATCGAGCCGGTATTCGCCTTCTTGTTCGGCGTGATGATGTGAATCCCTCGCTCCAGCCAGCACGGGTATTGCGTTGTCAACTCGGCGCTGGAAGTGCAGTCCAAAATGGCGGCATGCGGAACATGATCAGCCTGGATGTGAGCGACAAACGCCTCGAGATCCGCCGGCGTCTGGCTGGCTTCGAGCGCCTCCCTCCAACCGTCGAGCGAGCGGCCTTCGCTCAAGACCATTCCGCGAGTGTTGAGAATCCCGCGCACGCGCAAATCGATCCGCCATTCCTTCTTCAGCTTTTCCATCTGGCCTCTGAGCTGATCGAGAAAAGTCCCGCCGATCAAACCTGCCCCGATGACACCGATTGAGATCGTCTGATTGGAAAGATAAAACGCGGCGTGGACTGCGCGGAGGGCTTTCCGTGAATCGACGCAATCGATCACGGTGGAGATGTTTCTTTCCGACGAACCCTGCGCGATTGCCCGGATGTTGACACGGGCTGTCCCAAGCGCGCTGAAGAATTTTCCAGCTACGCCCGGATGATCGACCATGTTATCGCCGACCGCCGCAAGAATGCTGCAATTCTCCGTCACATCGATCATCTGAATCTGGTTGTGATGCAGCTCGGCGAAAAACGCGCGCTCGACCGTTTGCCGCGCGAGCGCCGCCTGCGCTTCGGGGATGGCAAAGCAGATCGAATGCTCGGAGCTGGCCTGCGAGATCATGACCACGGAGACATCCACTTCGCGCAAGGCCCCGAAGAGGCGATTCGCGACGCCGGGCACTCCCATCATGCCGGTCCCCTCCACGTTGATGAGTGCGATCCCCTCGACCGTGGTAAATCCTTTTACCGGATGACCGGACGGGGCTCTTTCCTGAATCTTCGTCCCGCGGTAGGAGGGGTTAAAGGTGTTGCGGATCCAGATCGGAATCTTGTTCTCGATCGCCGGCGCCATCGTGCTCGGGTGCACGACCTTTGCACCGAAATAGGCCAGTTCGGTCGCTTCCTGATAGGACACGTCCTCAAGCACGACCGCGTCCGGCACCAGTCGTG